>CAYLPL010000030.1:0-12171 GCA_964385545.1 uncultured Clostridia bacterium
GCGTCTGCAGGAGACCGAAGCGACGTCCCCCCGCTACCTGCTCGGACAGTTCCGGGGCAACATCCTCGGGTACGCCTTCAACTACGCCATGTATCACGTCGGCCTTAACGAGGATCGGCGGGCGGAGGCCGCGCGCGGGATGGGCCGCTCACACACGCCCCTGGCGGTGGACAAGCTGGTGGATGCGCTGGAGGACTTCAGCCCGCACGTGCGCAGCGAGGCGGCGCGCAGCCTCGGCGAGATGGGTCGCGCGGAAGCGGTCGATTCGCTGGTCGAGCACCTGCACGATGACGAGTCCGACATCCGCCCGGAGGCCGCGACCGCGCTTGGCCGAATCGGCGCGCCCGGCTCAGTCGAGGCGCTGATCGACGCGCTCGATGACGAAGACCCGCGTGTGCGCACCTCGGCGGCGCTGGCGCTGGGCGAGATCGGCGGCGAACGAGCGCGCGAGGCGCTCTATGAGCGCCTGACGTCGGACTTCCAGAAGTCGACCTTCGCCGCGCTGGTCGATGGCGCCAGCCGCCTCGGCGATCAGCGGATCGTCGGACCGGCGCTACAGCACCTGCCGCACTTCCGCACGCCGGTGCTGCGGATGCAGATCATCAACGCGGTCTGCCGGGTGCTGGGCGAGCCGCGGCATTTCTACCGCCTGCTGATGGCCGACCGGCTCACATGCGCGGGGCTGTTCGAGGGGATGACTTCGCGGGTCGTGCGGCTCTTCGAGCAGGCGCCGGTGCCGCCGCGGATCGAGCTGCCGCTGGTGCGGCTGGCGCGGCTGTTCCGTGAGGCGATCGCGAGGGGCGAGTACGATGCCGCCGCCGAGCACGCGCGGAAGATCGCGGCGGTCGTGACGCGCCACGCGCAGATGCCCCCGACGAGCCGGGCAGCCGCCCGGGCGATCATCAGCTACCTGCGCAGTGCCCCGCCGGAGACGCTTTCCGACGAGGGCGCGATCTTCCTGGTCGTCTGCCTGACATCGATCGGCCGCTATCTCAGCGACTAACCGGACGTGCGTCGACGGCCTTCTCCGGCACACCCCGAAGGCCTCAACCCATGCTCCGGCGAACCCGTCCACGACCACAACGCGTTGGTGGAGGTTTTCATGATGCCCGACCGCGACATCTTCCGCTCCGATCGCGATGACGGTCGCTTCGCGTCCACCGCCGGCTTCGTGCACGCCACGATGAAAGATATCGATCCAGAATTCCGCTTCGATCCCGAGATGAGGGCCGAGGAGATGCCCGCGTGGCGGGCGGCGGTGCGCCACAGGCTGCGGGAGCTGATGCAGTTCCCGGATGTCCCGCCTCAGCCCGAGCCGACGATGATCGAGGCCGAGCCGCGCGATGGCTACGAGCTTCAGCGCTGGGAGGCGTATCCGGAGCCCCACAGCGTGGTCCCATTCCTCGTCCTCGTACCCGATGACATCCCCGATCCCGCTCCGGCGGTCCTGTGCTTCCCCGGCTCAACGCGCACGAATGACGGCCTCGCCGGCGAACCGGAGCCCCACTCCGAGGACCGCCACTGGGATCGTAACCGCATGGCGCTGCACTATGCCCGCGCGGGGATGGTTGCGATCGCGGTGGAGAACCCGTGCATGGGCGGCCGGTCCGCCGGCTTCGGCGCCAACCGCGCGGAGATCGCACTCAACCTCCTCTGGCTCGGGCGCAGCTACGAGGGGCTGTCGGTCTTCGAGAAGCTGCCGATCCTCCAGTGGGCGCGCGAGCAGCCGTGGATCGACAACACGCACATCGCCACCAGCGGCCACTCGCTCGGCGCAAAGCCGGCGCTGATCCTCGGCGTGCTGGAGCCGGAGATCGCGGCCGTCGTCTGGAATGACTTCACCTGTGACTTCCGCGAGCGCGCCGTCGCCACGAACCTGCACCGGGTCGCGATCTGGCAGTACGTCCCGGGCTTTGTCGCGGAATTCGACTACCCGGACCTGATGGCCTCGCTGGCGCCGCGGCCGCTGCTGATCACCGAGGGCGGGCGCACCGTGCACATCGAGCGCATCCGCGAGGCCTACCGCGCGCTCGACGCCGAGGACCGCTTCGATGTGACCTACTACCCGAAGTACGCCGACCCGGCCGACCGCCCGAACGACGGGAAGCCGCTGCCGGAGGGACTGACGCTCGAGGAGTACCTCGCCGACTGGGCGAATGTTGACGTACCGGAGCACTCATTCAAGCCCGATGTCGCGGTTCCGTGGCTGGCGGGGATTCTCAAAGCCGGACAGTGAGGGGTATGGACCATGGCGAAGATCATCCGCATGACGACGGTCGTTCGCGACGGGATGCACAACGCGTTCACCGACCTGCAACTGTGGCAGGGCAATTACTGGGTGGCCTACCGCAAGGGCGCCGGGCACAGGTCGATGGACGGTGAGGCGACGATCTCCGTCTCCTTCGACCGCCAGCGCTTCCGCGAGGTCGCGCACCTGCATGTGCCCGGGGACAACCGCGACCCGAAGCTGCTGCCGCTCGATGACAGCCTCATGGCCGGCTACTTCCCGGGCTGGCCCGAGGGCGTCGAGCCCCGCAAGCTCCAGCAGTTCATCGCCTTCAGCCGCAACGGATATGACTGGGACGAGCCGCAGCCGATCCTCGAGCCGGCGAAGATCCTCGAAGGCTTCCATAACCGTGGACAAAACGGTCGCCTCTGGGTCGAACTCCGCTTCCTGGGTCATCATCGCCCGGGAAACGCCGTCTCCGACGGTGGCGACTGTACCTTCGTCGGGTATCATCCTGCCGGCCATGATGCGCAGCAGGGTAGACTTGCCGGCACCGTTCGGACCCACGATTCCGAGACGATCCCCCTGCGCTACGTCGAAGGATACTCCCGAAAACACGGGTATGCCGTCGAAATACTTGGCGACATTTCGGACGCGAAGCTGTATCAATGCTGCCCCCCCAAAGCAAGGATCAAGAGCGGAGCTCCGCCCCGAGGTCTTCTTGCAAACCCCTTATCACCGACTCCTGGTGTCTTTCTACCTCCGCATCGGTTAGGGTTCTATCCGCTGCCCGATATATGAGGTGATAGGCCATGCTTTTCGAACCCTCGGGAATCGGATCTCCCCGGTAGATATCGAACAGATTCACCTCTTCGAGCAGATCCCCGGCCCATCGACGCACGCAATCCCGTATCTGAAGATGAGTAACACCTTCGTCCACCACTACCGCGATGTCGCGATGCGATGATGGGAATGCCGGTGTGGCAGTAACCTGTACCCCGGCTCGCGAGTGCTCAACCAAGACCTCCAGATCCAGCTCGCCGATCACCAGGGGAGCATCCAAATCCGCCCGTCGCAAGACGTCGGAATGGATTTCTCGGCAATGACCGGCGGGGGTACCGTAGATGACCAGGCGCGCGCCCGGTCCCGGGCAGAGGTAATGGGCATCCGAGGGTTCAAAGTGGGGATCGGGGACGCCGAGCACGCGGAGCAGCCCCTCTATCACGCCCTTGGCGTAATAGAAATCTACCTCGGGTGCCTCTCGATGGCCCCAGTGCTCCTGGCGCACTCTGCCCTGCGCCGCGATGCAAAGCCGGAGCGGTTCTTCCGGAAGACCCCGGGGAGGAAGTTCCCGCGGAATGTAAACTCGGCCCACCTCGAAGACCTTCTTCCCTTCGAAAGTGCCGTGGTTGACGGCGAGCGTCTGCAACGCATCCGCCAACAACGTTGAGCGCAGGTAGGATTGATCCTCGCGCATCGGGTTGGAAATGGGGACGAGATACCGGTAGGGATGATCCTCGGGCGTTCCGAGCATGTCCAGGTACTTCATCGGCATCCACGAACGCGTCACCATCTCGTAAAACCCGGCCCCGACCATGTACTCCACGGCGGCATCTTCCGCGAATCTTCGTCTGTCGGGAACGTAACCCGGGATTTCCGTCAGCGGTAACCCCGGGCTGATTCGATTATAACCGTGCATGCGCGCGATCTCCTCACTGAGATCTACCGGCATGGATACGTCGGCACGCCAGCTGGGAACCACGACCCGCGTGGCGGAGGGATCCACCTCGAAACCAAGCCTCTGGAGATAGTCTTGCATTTTCGACGCCGCGATATTCGTCCCGAGGAGGTGGTTGATCCGCCCCACGTCCAAATCCAGTTTCGCGGGTTGTACCGGCTCGGGATAATGATCCGAAAGAGGGCCGTACTGCAGTCCCTCCACCACGGAGGAAAGGATCTCCACGGTACGGGCCGCGGCCCGTACCGTCGCCTCCGGGTCAGCTCCCTTTTCGAAGCGCAGGGAGGCATCGGTCTGAAGGGCAAGTCTCCTGGCGGTCTTCAGTATGGCCTTGGACTGAAAGTGCGCGGATTCGAGGAACACTCGCTCGGTCCCCTCGACGATCTCGCTATTCTCACCACCCATGATCCCCGCGAGCCCGATGGCCTTGCCGGCGTCGGCTATGACCAAATCCGACGGGACCAATACGCGGTCGTGACCATCGATGGTCTTGAGGCGCTCACCGGCACGTGCCCGTCTCACCACGACGGTATCCCCATCGATCCGGTCCATATCGAAAGCGTGTAGGGGCTGTCCCGTCTCCAGCATCACGTAATTGGTCGCGTCCACGACATTGTTGATCGGCCTGATCCCCGAAGCCAGGAGATCTCGCTGTATCCACCACGGCGAAGGGGTCACCCTCACATTATCCAGGACCACTCCACTGTAGCGAGGACAAAGATCGGTGTCCCGGACGTCGATAACGGCCCGGGATCCCGCGCCGTTATCGGGCATATGCCCCGGGGGTACCTCGAAGCCACAACCCTCGACCGCATGGACCTCTCGAGCCACGCCGATCACGCTTTGGCAATGGGTGGCATAGTTCGGCGTCAGATCGAGATCGAAGGTCCAATCATCCAGCCCCAGCACCTCGAACGCGTCGCTCCCGGGCCGGGCTGTATCCACCTCCAGAAGGTACTCGGACGGACCGGAGGGGATCCCCATCTCCGCCGCGGAACACAGCATGCCCGAGGACACTCCCTCACCGAAGGATTTGGCTTCGACCTTCTCTCCGCCCGGCATCACGGTACCGGGGGGAGCGTAGGGCACGAAAATCCCCACGCGAACGTTCGGGGCCCGGCTCACCACGGTTTGCCTCGCGTCGCCGGCATCTATTCGGCACACGGCCAGACCATCCGAGCGATGGTAAACATCGATGATTTCGGCCATGACTACTCCGGCGGGCACATCCTGGCCTAAGTACGTCATCTCTTCTACATTCAATCCCTGGAAAGTCATCATTTCGGCCAGCTCTTCGGGGGATTTCTCGGTGGCAACCAGACGCCTGAGCCATCGGTAAGAAACCTTCATCGCAGACCACCGCCGAACTGTTCTAAGAACCGTAAGTCATTTCTGTATAGCGAGCGCAGATCATCGATACCGTATTTGATCATGGTCAGACGTTCTATCCCCATTCCGAAAGCAAAACCGGAAACTTCATCAGGATCATAGCCGCCGTTGGCCAGTACCCGCGGGTGCACCATTCCCGCACCCAATATCTCCAAAAAGCCCTGACCGCCACAGGTGGGGCATCCCGAACCCCAGCAGCTGGTACAGGTAACATCCACTTCCGCGGACGGTTCCGTGAAGGGGAAATAGCTGGGTCGGAAGCGCACCTCGACCTCGTCGCCAAAGAGCCGGCGGGCGAACTCCGTCAGGGTGCCCCGCAGGTGACCCATGGTTATGTCGCGATCGACCAACAACGCCTCGCATTGGTGGAACACCGGGGAATGGCTGGGGTCCTCGGTATCGCGGCGATACGTTCGCCCGGGTCCCACTATGCGAACGGGCAGCCGGGGTGCGTGTTCTAGCATGTAGCGAAGCTGGATGGGCGATGTCTGGCTCCGGAGCACGAGATCCTCCCCGACATAGTAGGAGTCCTGCATATCGCGGGCCGGATGATCCTGGGGTATGTTGAGCCCGGTAAAATTGAACCACTCCTGTTCCACTTCCGGGCCGTCGGCCACCGCGTAACCCATGGCGACGAAAATGTCGAGGACTTCGTCGAGTACCAGTCTTAGGGGATGCCGGGCTCCCCGGTCGACGGGCACTCCCGGGGCGGTTACATCCACCGCGGGCCCGTGATCACCGGAGGCCACCGTCTCTTGGGCCTCCTCGAGGGAATGTTGCAGGGCTTTCTTCGCCTCGTTGGCAACCCTGCCCGCTTCCGCCCGTTCCCCGGAGGGCAGATCTCCGATGCCGCGCAATAGCGCCGTCAGAGAACCTTCGCGACCGAGATACTTTATCCTTATATCTTCCAATTCCTCTTCGTCGGATGCCCCCTCGATTTCGGTTAGCGCCCGCTGCAGTATTTGATCGACATTCCTCCGAAACTCCACAACATCCCTCCTCTATCCATGACATAAAAAGAGCCCTCGCCCCAGGGGCGAGAGCAAACTCGCGGTACCACCCTGATTCGTCGCACGTCGGCGACCTCAATCCTCAGCGATTTGCGGTAACGGCGCAACCGGCGGTATCTACTCCCTGACGGTTTCAATCCGCGACTCCCGGGTGAATTTCTTCCGGAGGACCGGGGAAGATCGCAGCCCTCTCTTCCCTCTCTGGTACGGAATACCACCGGACTACTGTGCCCGTTCACTGTCAACTATTGCGGGTCAGAGGTCGGTTCCGGGCTCGACGCACCAAAATGCAATACATCAGGTAGGCCTCTATCCATCCCGTAGCCTCGAATATGCGCCAGTAAGTCTCCGAAGCGAGCACCGGGTCACGCCCTCTCTTATGTCCGGGATTATAGCACCCCGATCCCGGCCGGTCAAATAATGGGCGCCTGAGGGCCTGATTGCGCCTGGGCTCGCGGCAGGAAATCCGTCCTTTCCCGGGAATTCATTTGTCGAGAGATGGAGAGTGATGACGATTGAATTCCATGGAGCGCGCAGGTATCGGTAACCGTCTCCTGGCCGCCCTGATCGACGGGCTCATAGCCGGTCTACCGTCGGCGATACCCATTATCGGACCCATCTTCGGGACTTTATACATATTGACGAAGGATGCGGTCGTATACGAGCTCACCCAAAGACCCGATTTCCGCAACCGGAGTATCGGCAAGAAGATGCTGGGCCTCGAAGTCGCGGTCTCGCGCCTAAAACCCTACGTGACGTGGGAGGTGTCCATACGCCGCAATCTTCCCCTTGCCATAGGGAATATCATCATGATAATTCCCCTGTTGGGCTGGGTCGTAGGTCCCGTGGTCGGACTCGTTGCTGCGATCGTGGAGATAGTCATGGTATTGGCATCCGAGGATGGTCGTCGTATCGGAGACCGATTGGCGGATACCACGGTAATCAACTCCCCGCTGGACGTATCCGGGGAATAAGAAACCCCGGGGCGCGGGCTTTCACGTCAGCGGCGGCGCAGGGGACTGAATTCGTAAAGGAATATGGCCGCCGCGGAACCGACGTTCAGTGACTCGGCACCGGGTACCATCGGGATTCTCAACACCTCGTCGGCCACCTCCATCAGTTCTGGGCTGACGCCGGCCGCCTCTTCGCCGACCAGAAGCGCTAGGCGGGAATCCGGGGAGTATTCCCATATCTCCCGTTCGGCATCCGGCGATGAGGCGATCACGGCATATCCCCGCAGACGCAGTTCCTCCATCATCACATTCTCCGAGATGTTCTGGGCGCCGGGTATGGTGAATACCATTCCGGCCGAAGCCCGGATAACCCGCGGCGAGAAGGCGTCCACGGTGCCGGGCGTGCTCATGTAGCCGGCCGCACCCAGGGCGCGAGCCGTCCGGGCCAAGACACCGAAATTCCCGGGATCGGAAATCCGATCGGCGATCACTATCAGCGAGTTCCCCGATTCTTCATGGCGCTTCGCCGCGTCCAGCACGTCACCGTAAGTCCACTCGGGTATCCTGACCACGGCCACGAAATCCTGCGCAGTGGCGACCGTGGACACGGAATCCAGCACCTCGGCCGAGGTGGGCAGGATGAGGGCTCCACCTTCCTCGGCGCGCGCCGCCAACGTGGACGTGTGGGAATCCCGGAGGAACGATTCCCCGGCGAGGATAAAGGCGAAATCTACGCCCCCATCGAGGGCAGTCTCCATGACCCGGACGCCCTCGATTAGGGTCAGCCCTTCGCGTTCCCGGTGTTTCTTATTGGCGAGTTTTCGGGTTAGGACAGCGTGTTGATTTCGCGTACTGGTGATCAACTCGCTGGCATCCCCTGAGAATGATCGATCTCGCTCAGAGATGGCTACGGGCCTCCTCGACGAGGGCACCAAAACTCTCGGTGTCATTGATGGCCATGTCCGCCAACATCTTACGATTCAGCTGCACACCGGCGCTATTTAGACCCGCCATAAACCGACTGTAGGACAGGCCGTGAGTTCTGGCCGCCGCGTTGATTCTCGTGATCCACAGGCGACGGAAGTTTCGCTTGCGCTGTTTCCTATCCCGGTACGAGTAGGAAAGCGCCTTCAATACTCTCTCGTTGGCCGGCCTAAACAGCCGGCCGCCGGCGCCGCGATATCCGCGCGCCAGCTTCATTACTTTCTTGTGACGGGAGCGCTTGCTGCTTCCGCCTTTTACTCTTGGCATGACAATTCGACCTCCAAACACGCCGAACATTCCACCCGGGGAACGCCGGTCGTTATCCTAGCATCTTCTCCAGGCGGCCTTGATCGGACTTGGAAATCCGGGCCCACTGACGGCCTTTGCGCATCTTGGAGCGGCCCTTATGGGTCCTGTAATGACTGTACCAGGCCCTGCGCCGCATAAACTTGCCATTGGCGGTACGCTTGAAGCGCTTGGCCGCACCTTTATGCGTCTTCATCTTAGGCATTGTTATCCTCAACCTCTCCAGCATCTCGCCTGGGGGCCAACACCATAACCATGTTGTGCCCCTCCAGGGTGGGTGCTCGTTCCACCACCGAAATATCGTGAACCTCCTGGGCCAGTTTCTTCAAAAGGTCGTGGCCCAAAGAAGAGTGGACTATCTCTCTGCCCCGGAACATGATGGTAACCTTGACCTTGTCTCCATCTTCGAGGAACCGAATGGCATTGCGCTTTTTGACGTTGAAGTCGTGCTCCTCGATCTTCGGACGCATCTTGACTTCCTTTATCTGCGTGACCTTTTGCCGCTTGCGGGCCTCTCTTTTGCTCTTGGCCTGTTCGTACTTGTATTTGCCGTAATCCATGATGCGACATACCGGTGGATCGGCGGACGGAGCAACCTCCACCAGATCCAGGTCTTCCTGGTAAGCGGCATCTATCGCATCGCCGGTGTCAACCACGCCCACCTGATTCCCGTCCTTATCGATGAGACGTACGCTCCTTGCGCGAATCTGCTCGTTCACGCGAAGCTCCTGACTTATAATTCCTCACCTCCTGAGAGAATATGAAACGAATGGGGCGGATGCCCTTCGCATCCGCCCCAACAAGATCGATACCGACCGCCTTCCGGCGGGGTCGAACTGGATCGCAAGGAGCCTACAAGCAACGCAATGACGCGCCGGCAGGCGAGGAGCGGATGCTCCTTCTTGAATCGTTTAGCCATCATTGAGTATAGCACCCCCCATTTGCATCGGTAAAGCCAGGCCTCGAGGTCCCAGGGAGCGAAATATCCGGCGCTCTCCGACCAACTCCCGGGACACCTCGCGCCTCGCCCTGCTAATCCGGGGGTACTAAAGGGTCTTGTCTTCTATCTCGCGGAGCACTTCCGTCCTGAACTCGCGGTAATCCATGGTGCCTCGCTCTCCTTCACCGCGGCTGCGGACGGATACCGTCTCAGCCTCCACCTCTCTGTCGCCGACGACCAGCATGTGCGGTGCTTTCTCGACCTCGGCGTTACGTATCTTAAAGCCCACCTTCTCATTGCGCTCATCCACTTCTACTCGGATGCCGTGGGCCGCATAATCTCGCTTTATTTCCCTGGCGTACTCTATGTGATCATCGGTTATCGGTATTAGGACTACCTGGACCGGCGCGAGCCAAGTCGGGAAAGCCCCGCCGTAATGCTCGATGAGGCCACCAAAGAAGCGCTCCATGGAACCCAATACCGTCCTGTGGATCATCACCGGGCGGTGTACCGTTCCGTCCTCGCCAGCATACTCCAGATCGAACCTCTCGGGAAGGTTGAAGTCCAGCTGTATCGTGGGGCCCTGCCACGCCCTTCCGAGCGCGTCCATCATCTTGATGTCTATCGCGGGTCCGTAGAACTTGGCTTCACCCACGTCGGTCTCGTAATCCAGGCCCATGCGCTCCAGGGCGTGCGCCAGTTTCGCCTCCGCCTCTTCCCAGGTTTCGGGCGTACCGATATATTGCTCCGGCTCGAGATCGTCGTGAACCGAAAGCACGATCTCGTAATCCGCGTAACCGAAAACGCTAAGCATATACTGGGCCAGGCGAACGACGCCCATGACCTCGTCCTCCACCTGATCCGGCCGGCAAAAGATGTGCGCATCGTCCTGGGTGAACCCCCGAACCCTGAGGAGACCGTGCAGGACGCCGGATCTCTCATAGCGATAAACCGTACCCAGCTCCGCCCATCTGAGGGGCAGATCGCGGTAGCTTCTCGTGGCATTCTTGTACATCAGGATATGGAAGGGACAGTTCATCGGTTTCAGGACATATTCGATTCCATCGACTTCCATGGTACCGAACATGCTGTCTTTGAAGGTAGACAAATGACCACTGGTGGCCCACAGGTCCTTTTTGGCGATATGAGGACTGTACACGAGTTCGTAGCCTCGATCGCGATGCGCCGAGCGCCAAAAATCCTCTATCTGTTGCCGCACCACGGCTCCGCGCGGATGCCAGTAGATCAAACCCGGTCCGCCTTCCTCGTGAATACTGTAAAGATCGAGGTCCCGTCCCAGTCGGCGATGATCCCGAAGTTTCGCCTGTTCTAAACGCTCGAGATGTCGCTCGAGCTCCTTTGGGTCGTCGAAGGCCGTGCCGTATATGCGCTGCAGCTGGGGTCGGCTTTCGTCACCGCGCCAGTAAGCCCCCGCGACGCTCAGCAGTTTGAAGGCTCGCAGCCTACCCGTACTCGGCAGGTGAGGACCGCGGCACAGATCCACAAACCCTCCGTGTTGGTAGGCGCTTATCCCCTGTTCCTCCATATCCCGGATGAGCTCTTGCTTGTATTCCTCGCCCAGCTCCTCGAAGAGATCCATCGCCTCATCCTGGTCCAGCTCTATCCTTTCGAAGGGAATGTCTTCTTCCACGATCTCGTGCATGACCTCTTCGATGCGTTCCAGGTCTTCGGGGGTCAGCGGCTCGTCCAAATCGAAGTCGTAGTAGAAGCCGTCCTCGATCGCCGGACCTATTCCCAGGCGCGCGTCCGGATATAGTCGTTTGACCGCCTGCGCCATCACGTGGGATGCACTGTGGCGGTAGATGTCGCGTCCCTCGGGATCATCGAAGGTCAAAATCTGGATGTGCCCCCCATGCTCTAGAGGTTCATTGAGACCGATTAGGCGCCCGTCGAACTTGGCTCCCACGGCATCTCGCGCCAGGTTCGGCCCTATACTGCGTGCCAACTCCTCCACCGTGGTACCGGCAGGCACCTTCTTGACCGATCCATCGGGAAGTATAATGTTTATCTCCACTAGAATTGCCCCCTTTCTCACACAAAAAACCTCGTCCCAGAAGGACGAGGTCAATTCGCGGTTCCACCTTCTTTGGCTCCCGTTAGGCGCGGGAACCCCCTCGAAACCCCTTAACGGCGGGCCACCGGCGGACTCTTCGCCAGCCCTCGGAAGTGGTACCCTTCGGCTCCGGACGGGAAACTTTCAGCGCGTCATTTCCCTCTCTTTTGTCCGAACCATCCGAAAGACTCGTCTCCCTCATCAGTTTACTCCTATGACTTTAGCGAGCTCATTATAACCTCGCACCCCGATGGTGTCAAAGAAGACGACTCGAGCCAAGTCCGAAAATGAACCGGCCCCGGCCACCGCAGATTACCCGGCCTATACACATCGCCCCTTCCTGGGCAATTACGAGATCGTACCGGAGCTTCCGGAACTGATCTTCGCAAGATCTCCTTGGTCGCGTCGAGACTGCCCCTTCGCATTTGGAAACCCAAGACCCAGCAAAGCACAGGAATGAAGGGACCAAAGACGGGCGGATAAATCTTCAGCCCCGAACAGGAAAACCCCGGTCCCAGCCAAGTATTCACTTCCCCGGGTCCCGGTGTTT
>CAYLPL010000031.1:0-7631 GCA_964385545.1 uncultured Clostridia bacterium
AGGCGCGAGACCAGGCCGAGGGGTGTGTCGTCGTTCCTCAGGGCCGAAAACTCACCGAGGACCTGAGCAATCCCGTCGGTGAGAGTGGGCTGCGCCGGGTTGGTTTCGAGGCCGAACAACTATCGTACGGGAAGCATCATCGCTACAGTGCCCAGGTCCCCGGGGTGCAGTGGATCCCGGTCACTGACATCGTGGAGCGTTTACGCCTGGTGAAAGACGAAGATGAACTGGACACCATCCGCCGGGCGGCGGCCATAGCCGACGAAGCCTTCGAGGAGATATTGCCCACGGTTAGGGCGGGACGAACCGAGGCGGAAATCGCCCTGGACCTGGAGTTTTGTGCCCGTCGAATGGGAGCCGAGGGGCTCTCGTTTCCGCTGATTGTCGCCTCGGGCGAGCGTTCTTCGCTCCCGCACGGGCGCGCCTCCGATCGGCGAATTCGACCCGGGGATTTCGTCACCTTTGATTACGGTGTGCTGTACCAGGGGTACTGTTCCGATGCCACCCGCACCGTGGCGGTGGGGGAACCGGGAGACGAAGCCCGC
This sequence comes from uncultured Clostridia bacterium, assembly GCA_964385545.1. Classification (GTDB taxonomy): domain Bacteria; phylum Bacillota; class Sulfobacillia; order SLMV01; family SLMV01; genus CSSED11-154. The sequence goes on from CAYLPL010000031.1 coordinate 546, forward strand.
CGGGTATACGAAACGGTCCTTTCCGCGCAGCTGGGTGCCCTCGAGGAGTTGCGACCGGGGAAGACCGGGTTCGAAATAGATGGGGTCGCCAGGTGTATAATAGAGGACGCTGGTTTCGGTGACTACTTCGGCCACGGTCTGGGACACGGTGTGGGCTTGGCGGTCCACGAAGGCCCTAGGCTCAGTTACATGGACGCGGACGAGGTCCTCGAGCCCGGCATGGTCGTCACCGTAGAACCCGGCATCTACCTCCCGGGCCGCTTCGGCGTTCGGATCGAGGATCTGGTCGTGGTCGCCGATGACGGCCCCGAGATACTGACAACCCCGACCAAGGAACTGGTGGTGAACGAAGAGTGATTTCGACCAATGACTTTCGACCCGGGCTGACCGTGGAGATAGACGGGCAACTCCTGCAGATTATGGAGTCGCAGCACGTAAAACCCGGTAAAGGCCCGGCGTTCGTACGGGCGAAGTTCAAGAACCTGATGAGCGGTGCGATAACCCAGGACACCATGCGCGCGGGGGAGAAGGTCCCGCGGGCTCACCTGGAAAAGCGAACCATGCAGTATCTCTACCGCGACGGCGAGGGATACCACTTCATGGACGTGCAGACCTACGAGCAGGAACGTCTCTCGGACGAAGACATCGGTGCTGCCGTGAACTACCTCAAGGAGAACGAGAATGTTGAGGTGCTGACCTTCAAGGGACGGCTGGTCGGGGTTTCGCTTCCCGCCTCCGTGGAACTCGAGGTCGTGGATACGGTGCCCGGAGTACGGGGCGACACGGTCAGTGGCGGGGGCTCCAAGCCGGCCACCCTGGAGACCGGGGTCGAGGTGCAGGTGCCGCTCTTCGTGGAGCGGGGCGACGTGGTACGCATAGACACCCGAAGCGGCGAGTACCTGGAGAGGGCCTGAGGTGTCCGCACGAGCTCGCTTGGAGGGGCCCCTGCCCTTTTACGACATGCATGTTCATACTCATTTTTCTCCCGATAGCGATTCTGATATGGAAGAACTCTGTATCCGCGCCGGGGAACTCGGCCTTTTGGGGTTATGTTTTACGGATCACGCGGAGTTTGCGCCCGGTGATCACGTTCCAAGTGCCCGCGAGATGGACGAGATGTTCGCGGAGATCGAGGAGCTCAGGGAACGTTACGGCGATCGTTTGACCATAATGCGCGGTATAGAGATCGGTTACTATAGCGGAACTGCTCCCGAAATCCGCTCCTTTCTCGACGAATACGATTTCGATTTCGTATTGGGGTCGGTGCACGTGTCCGGAGATACCCGGTATTCCTTTCCGAGGTCCTTCTCCGAGGAGGATGACCCCCTGGATTACTTCACGCCGTACCTCGAGGATATGGGAAAGATGATAGCCGAGATCGACCTTGATGCGGTGGGCCATTTCGATCTTCCCAAACGTTACGGACCCAGGTACGAGGATGTCGGCGGATTCGACGCGGTATCCCCCCTCTGGGGGCGGGTGGAGCAGTTCATGGTGGAGCTGGTGGGGAAAGGCTTACTCCTCGAGATAAATGCCTCGGGCCTGCGCCAGAACGCGAATGCCCTCTATCCCTGTGACGACGTGCTGAGGCTTTATCGCGAACTGGGCGCGGAGACGATTACCCTGGGAAGCGACTCGCACGAGCCGGGCAATCTCGGGTGGGGGCTGCGACGGGCCGTCCGCGCCGCCCGGCGCGCTGGAATCGAGACGGCGGCGTACTTTCGGGGGCGGGAACCGATTCGTTACCCGATCTGAGCCGGGGTATGTATCGCCAGGAGAACCCCGCGGCCGGTCATCGAGATCTGGCCGCGGGGTTGCACCAGTTGATTACTTATCCCCAAGGTATTGCCCCAGCAAAGATCCTCTCCCGTGAGGGGGAAAGAAAAACCCTCGAGGCTGACACCTTCGACTAGTGGTGTCAGCGGTACCAGCGAGACGAAATCGCCCGGGGTGCCAAATATCGTCAACTCCCCGGCGAAGACGCGGGCGAATTGTCTCCCGTCACTTAGAGTTATCCGGCGGCGACTCGTCTGCGGTAACCCCGCAACGGCCATCACCAGCCCTAGACTGTGATCCAGACTATCTCCGAAAACGCCGAGCATCAGCATTTCACGCGCGCGTGGCGAAAGCTTCAGGGCGAAGTGCAGGGCCAGTTCGGAATCGGTGGCATCTTTCCTTTTCGGGTGGCGAATGATGCGGGGGCCGGCCCCCGAGCTCCTTAATCTTTGCCAAAGCGAAGGGGAGATCGAGTCCATATCCCCGATCACGACGTCCGGTGTGAAACCGGCTCGATACAGCGCGTCCGCGCCTCCGTCGGCGGCGATGAGGTAATCTCCCGCGTCGACCAACCGGCGTAACCTGGAGGCGGGGATGGCCGATCCGGAACCAGCGATGACGACCCTGGAGGCGCAACTCAAGGAATATCACCCCGGGTAGTCGCGGCGGGTTTTCGCCAGAGCACGCAGAAAAATCCCGCCGCCTCTTTGCGCCCTCGCCGTCGCCTCTCCTCTTGGAGGGTGAAGTCTTCCTCGGGGGCGTGGGGTGGTATGTAGAGGCACTCCCCGACATCCTCCAGGTTGTCGCGGTCGATGGCACTGAATTCCTCGAGGGTGGGGAAACGCGCGTGGCGGAATATGGAATCCGGGTTCTCCTCGGCCCTTTTGGCGTAGGCCTGCCCCCAGGGTCCGTCCCCGGCGATGGTACCGATGAGAAGACGCCCTCCCGGTCGTAGCACCCGCATCATCTCGCGTTGCGCTCGCTCGAGGTTGGGTACGAATTCCACGGCGGTCATGCTGTACACGGAATCGTAGGTGTCGTCGGGCATGGGTAGACTCGCGATGTCGGCCCGAACCAGCCGCAAAGTCAGCCCCTCGCGGGCTGCCTTATCGCGTGCGCGGGCCAGCATGTCTGGGGAAATGTCCGCGCCCGTGACCACGCAACCGCGCCGCGCCAGTTTGAGCGAGAAGTTTCCGGTACCGCAACCGGCGTCCAATACCCGTTCCCCCTCCCTGGGCGGACAGAGGGAGAAGGCGAGATCGGATTCGACGCGATCGATAAACGAACCGGTCGAAGTGTGGTACCATCGATCATAGTCGAGGGCCCTTCCGGCGAAGTGGTCCCGCGGGTGTTCTTCTGCAGATATCATAACCCGGCCTCCAGGGAGGTTTTCTGTTCCCAATGTATCGCGAGGACCTCGAGGGGACAAGGGTGAAGCGAGCAATGATTATTGGGTTTACGCGCCGGGCACGCGGTTCTCGTGGCTGCATCGAAAAAGCGGGAGGGTGATGGACATCGAGTTGATAGTGTTGGTCAAGCAGGTACCCCTGACCGGGGAGGTGGAAGTGGATCCGGAGACGGGCAACCTGATCCGGGAGGGCATCGAGTCCCAGACGAACCCCTTCGATTTGCACGCGATCGAGGCGGCCCTCTACCTTCGCGAGCGCTTCGGTGGCCGGGTGACCGCCCTGAGCATGGGACCTCCACAGGCCGAGGCCACCGTGCGGGAGACCTTTTCCATGGGAGTGGACCGTGGGATCCTATTGTCCGATCCCGCATTCGCCGGGGCGGACACCCTGGCGACGGCCTTCACGCTGGCCCGGGCCATAGAGCTCGTGCCCCACGACCTAGTAGTGGCCGGGATGCAGACCACCGACGGCGATACGGCACAGGTGGGTCCCGGGGTCGCGGAGTTTCTGGGCATACCCCACGCCTCCTACGTGAAAGAGATCGGCGAGATCGAAGATGGCGAGAGAATCGCGGTGTCGGTCGATCGCGGCGAGGAAGAGCACCGCGTGCAACTGCATCTCCCGGCCCTTGTGACCGTAACGCGCGAGGTTAACCAGCCTCGATTGCCGTCTTTTAGGCTGCGATTGCAAACGGCGGATCGGCCCGTCGAGATATGGAATCGCGAGGAATTGACTCGCGACCCGGATGCCGACGGAGAGGATTACTTTGGCCTGGACGGATCCCCGACCTGGGTGGAGCGGATATTCCCCCCGCCCGGCAACCCAAAGCGGGAAACCTGGCGCGGGGATTCCCGGGAACTGGCAGGAAGATTGTTGGACAGGCTTGAGGAGTGGAGGTACCTGTGAGCACCGTTAGAGTTAATCGCAATCGGTGTGACGGGTGCGGTATATGTGTCGAGGTGTGTCCCTTCGAGGGAGTGGTGATGGAGGCCAATTATCCCCGTTTCACCGCATCCTGTCGCGTTTGTTCCATATGTGTAAAAGAGTGTCCCCACGATGCGTTGAGTGTGGATTTGCCCCAGGAAGGCCCGCGGGACCTGTCCCGCTATCGCGGGGTGATGGTCGTGGCCGAGATGGACGGGCACGTATTGAGTCCGGTGACCGTGGAATTGCTCGGGGCGGGGCGTCGCCTCGCGGACGATTTGGGGGAGGATCTTTCCGTGGTCCTCGTGGGAGACGCGGTGGCGAATAGCGCGCGCGATGCCCTCCACTATAACGTGGAGCGGGCCATCGTGGTGGAGCATTCGGAGCTTGCTCCTTTCCGTCCCGAGGCTCACACGGATGCTCTGGAAGAGGTGGTCTTAAGATACATGCCCTCCATCGTGCTCATGGCCGGAACCCCGGTGGGCAGGAGTCTCGCTCCTAGGCTGGCCGTGCGGCTTCGAACCGGTCTAACCGCCGACTGCACCTCCCTCGATGTCAACGAGGCGGGCGAGCTTTTGCAGACGCGACCGGCCTTCGGGGGAGATATCATGGCGACGATATTGACCTCACGTCATCGCCCCCAGATGGCCACGGTTCGCCCGAAGGTGATGGCCCCGGTCCAAAGGGGTGAACCCAGGGGTGAAGTTGAGCGGGTCCAATTCCACCCGCCGCGCAGCTATTCGAGCAAAGTCTTGCGGGTGAATCCCACCCCGGCCGCGGCCACCGTTGCGGACGCTGAAGTCGTGGTGGCGGCGGGGAGAGGAGTGCGGCGCGCCGAAGATTTGAACATGGTCGAGAGGTTGGCGGATTCTCTGGGTGGCATCGTTGGATGCAGCCGTCCCCTGGTAGAAGCCGGCTGGCTTCCGGCGACGAGACAGGTTGGTCTTTCCGGCCGGACGGTGAGGCCGAAATTGTACATCGCCTGCGGAATCAGTGGTGCCATACAGCATATAGCCGGGATGCGTTCCAGTGAGCGGATAATAGCAATAAACCGCGACGCGAATGCCCCGATCTTCGACGTGGCACACTACGCCCTGGTCGGCGACGTATACGAGATCATTCCCGAGCTCATTGAGCTGATCGAGAAAAGAGGTGGTGTGCGTGCCGTATAGACCCCTGACCCCGAAGGTCGTGGAGAGACTTCGCCGGGCGGTCGGAGACGATAATCTGATAGTCGGCGAAGAATTGCCCGAGGAATACACTCACGACGAGATGGCCCCGGTTAGCGGGTGGCCGGAGGTGGCCGTATTCCCCGAGACGACGGGACAGGTCTCCGAAGTAGTAGCCATCGCGAACGAGAACCTCGTGCCCGTGACCACCCGCGGAGCCGGTACCGGATTGATGGGCGGTGCCGCACCGGTGGACGGAGGCATCCTCCTGGTAACCAGTAAAATGGACCGGGTGGTCGAGGTGGACGAGGCCAACATGATCGCCAGGGTAGGGCCGGGGGTAGTGTTGATGAATTTCCAGGAAGAGATGGCTGCCCGAGGCTTTCTCTATGCCCCCGATCCCGGGGAGAAGAGCGCCACCATCGGCGGCAACGTCATGACCAACGCCGGCGGGATGCGCGCGGTGAAGTATGGGGTGACCCGGGATCACATAAGGGGTCTCGAGGTGGTGTTGGCCGACGGTTCCGTGGTGCGGATGGGAGGGAAGGTTGCGAAGAACTCCTCCGGATACAGCCTCATGCACCTGATGATCGGAAGCGAAGGTACCCTGGGCATCGTGACCGAGATCACCGTCCGGCTGCTACCCCTTCCGCGAGTGCTGACGACGTTGCTAGTTCCCTTCGAATCCATGGAGGATGCCGTTGCCATGGTACCCACCCTGGGAAAAGAGGGCATAATACCGCAGGCTTTAGAGTTCTTCCGGCCGGACGTTTTGAAATCATCCACCGAATACCTCGGCAGACCGTTTCCCCACGGCGGCGCGAAGGCCTACTTGATGCTTCGGATGGAAGCTTCATCGCGCGAAGAGATGGAACGGCTGATCGATCGGACCGGTCGGTTGTGCCTCGATGGGGGAGCGGACGACGTGCTGATCGCTGATACGGCGGAGCGGCAGAGTGCCCTTTGGGACGCCCGCGGTGCCTTTTTGGAATCGCTGGGCTGGACGGATCTCGACGAGTGTGACGTGGTCATACCGCGCGATCGCATGGCGGAGATGGTGGCGTATGCCGATCGAGTGGCCGACGAGGTTGGACTGCAGTTTTCCACCTTTGGTCACGCCGGTGACGGGAATATGCACATAAACATCCTTCGCGGCGGGCTCGACGATCAACAGTGGGAGAGACGTCGGGATCTGGCCATGGACCAGCTGTATCGAAAGAGTGCCGAACTGGGAGGTATGGTCAGCGGCGAGCACGGGATAGGTTATTCCAAGCGCGAGTACCTGCGGCGTCACACCGACCCCGTGCAGATTGAGCTGATGCGCCGCATCAAGGAAAGCTTTGACCCCCGGGGTATCCTGAATCCCCGGAAGGTCATTTGAAGGGATGGGGAGGTGTACGATGCTAGATTTGATGGTACGTGGCGCCCGCGTGGTGGACGGTAGTGGCGCTCCCTGGTTTAGGGCGGATGTCGGCGTACGCGACGGTCTCATCGTGACCATCGGTGATCTATCGCACCTGGAGGCCGCGGACGAGCAACTGCGCAAAATGGTCGCGGTCGTTTTAACCCGGATTCAGCCTGCGCACTTTCGGTCGATTACGCTGACCTTTATCGATGAGAACCTGCATACGATCTACCGCACGTTGGGGATGCTGGAGGTGTTCACGCCCTATGCTGACCAGACCAGCATTGCCGTGCTACAGAGTGCGCTCCGCGAACGCAACGCCACCCTGATCGATGAGTTGTTCTACCTGCTGACTGCCCTCAATGACCAGAGTACCGTCCGGGTCATCGCTGATGCCCTGCAT
>CAYLPL010000031.1:7641-11964 GCA_964385545.1 uncultured Clostridia bacterium
CAGGCAGGGAGCTACAACGGCAGTCATGGGTAACTGCGGCAATTCACCGGCGCCGACATCGCGGGTTTCCGCCCCCCACGTTTCGGGTCGGATACGGGCCGAGTATCCGAACCTGGATTGGCCCGAGGTACCGTTGAGTTTCGGCGAGTATTTGGAGATCCTGGGCGACGGTGGGATATCCCTCAACGTCGTTCCCCTGGTCGGGCACGGAACCCTGAGGATGGCGGCGATGGGATACGAACCCCACGATCCCGATCCCGGACGGTTGAAGACTATGCGGGAGATGTTGGTTCAGTCGCTTTCAGAGGGGGCGTACGGTTTCAGTTCCGGGCTGATCTACGCGCCGGGAAGCTACGCGGGGACCGAAGAGTTGAAGGAGTTGGCCCGCACTGCCACCCGAATGGGCGGGATCTACGCCACGCACATACGAGGTGAGAACGATACCCTCTTCGATGCCATAGATGAGGCCATAGAGATCGGAGAGGATTCCGACGTGCCGGTTCAGATCTCACATTTGAAGGTCATGGGGCGGCACATGTGGGGCGAATCGGACCGCTTGCTGGCGAAAATCGATGGGGCGCGAGACCGCGGGGTTGACGTAACCGGCGATCAGTATCCCTACCCGGCCTCCGCCACCAACATGGCGGCCTACCTCCCCGGATGGGCCCACGTGGGTGGGTCGAAGGAATTGCTCGCACGCCTGCGGGATCCGAAGGCAAGGGATCGCATGCGGCGCGACATTTTGGAGGGAACGGACGGCTGGGTCAGCGTCCACCGCGGTGTGGGATGGGAGCACACCCTGATAACGAAGTGTGATCAACCCGAGATCGAGGGTATGACTGTAGAAGAGGTGGCGCTCGGCCGAGGCACAGATCCCTTCGAGACGGCCTTCGATCTCCTCTTGGAAAACGAGGGTAACGTGGGGGTAGTGCTCTTTACCATCGGGGACGAAGATCTGGAGAGCATAATGAGGCATCCCTTCGTGATGGTGGGTTCCGATTCGGCCGCGGTAGCCACAAACGGTCCGCTGGCCCGCGGTAAACCGCACCCTCGCTGCTTCGGAACCTTCGTACGCGTACTCGGGCGCTATGTGCGCGAGAAGCGTGTCCTCGGGTTGGAAGAGGCGGTCAGGAAGATGACCTCCATGCCGGCCGCGCGGCTCGGGCTTTGGAACCGCGGCCTGATACGACGCGGTATGCGGGCGGACATGGTCGTGTTCGATTCCGAACGGGTAAACGATCTTTCCGAATATACCGATCCCCTGCATTACCCGGAGGGGATTACCGCCGTTTACGTCAACGGGCAGGAGACGGTGCGGGATGGAAGACATCTCGGTATCCGGGCGGGCGAGATATTGCGGCGCAACTAGTACCCAAGGGGAGGAGAGCAATGCCGGAGCTTCCGGAGATCGCGAGGCTGGCCGCACAGCTGCACTCGGAGTTTTGCCGCGGGGTGATCCGGGATGTGGAGGTCGAGGGAGAGAAGTCGTTGAATCTCCCCTTGGACCAGTTGCGGGATCGCTTGTCGGGGAGGGAAGTGTCCGGTTTTCGCGCCCGGGGTAAATGGATCCTGGCCCGGCTCGACGGAGGGGGAGAGCTGGCCCTCAACCTGGGAATGGGTGCGGAGGTGAGGCTTTCGGCTTACGCTGAAGAGCCCCGCGAGAGATATCGTCTCCGCCTCTTTATGGGCGATGGACGAGGTTTGTTCGTTCGGTTTTGGTGGTTCGGGCACCTCCACATCCTGGATGACTCCGATGTGGATCACCCCGTGCGATCGCTGGGACCGGATGCGCTCTCTCCCGATCTCGATTTCGAGGCCTTCCGCGGTTTGCTGGAGGGCAGGCGCGGAGGTATCAAGTCTTTTCTACTCAACCAGCGACGCATCGCCGGTATCGGGAATTTCTATTGTCACGATATACTGGCCCGGGCCGGCGTTCATCCCCTGAGGAAAATCTCGACTCTGTCTCGTTCGGAGTTGGAAGGGATATACGGATGGATGCGCGAGATACTTCGGGAATCCTTGCGGCAGGGCGGCGCGGACTACGAACGTGACCTTTACGGTCGCCCAGGGGAGTTCGGACGGGAGAGGCTTTGGGTGGGGTACCGGGAGGGCCAACCTTGCAGGCGTTGCAATACGAGGGTGGTAAAGATCAGAACTGGCTCCACGCCGGGTTACATCTGCCCGACATGTCAGCCTCTCGATTGAACGCCCCCGGACCTTCGTGAAAACGGGGTGGTGACCGACAGCCTGTGCCGATGCCCTTCCCGTGGCAGGACTTCCGCCGTCCATCGAGGATGCAGCTTTTTGGGCAGGGGTCCTCGGAGAACCATATGGATGCAAACGGGACGGCGGCCGGCGGTACCAAATACCGGGGATGCTCGTTTTGAATCATTCGAGAGGAAGAGAGTCTTGGACGAACAGAGGGGCGGTAGCGAAAACTGGATCAAGGTGGCGGAAGTACCCAACGTGTCGGAAGCCAGGATCGTGTTGGCCCTACTGGAATCCCGCGGCATTAGGGCGCGTATGGAATATGATCCCGCGGGTTCTGTGATACTGGGGCCCGGCGCCGTGAATCCGTGGTCCAATGTTACCATTTGGGTGGCCGATTCCGTCGCCCAACGGGCCCTGGAGATCCTGGACGAGACGGAGGACGAACCCGGTGAGTCCCGAGACGGCTGACGCCTGGTACCTTTACATGCTCCGATGTCGCGGTGGCTCCATCTATACCGGGATAACCAACGACCTGCACGCCCGCTGGTGCGCTCACAGGGAGGGCAGTGGCGCGCGTTATACCAGGTCTTTTCCACCCGAGGACATGTTGGCCGCCTGGCATTTCGCGCGAAAAGGCGCTGCGGCCCGGGCGGAGATGTTGGTCAAGGGATTGCCGGCCGAGGATAAGAGGAGACTCGTCGCGGGATCGTTGCCAGACGGGGCGGATATTATCGAAGGGGGACGCCGAATCGACACGGGAGACCTACCTTTGGTCTGACCCCATGAAATCGCCACCGTACCCATCGACCTCGGACCTGGCTCGGTCCAGATATCTCCTCCCGTGGTCGATGAAGGAATCGAGATCGGCGAGCACCGAGGCTAGATCGCCGTCGTCTCGGCGATAGACCATCCCGTTTAGTCGATCCGAAATCTCGGATGCCAGGATTTCTAGGCGGGAGAGATCCTCGCGCTCAGAAGATTCGTGGGGATTTTCTCCGGCGACTCGTGACACGTTACCCCTCCATGATGAACCCGGCCGCGAGATTCCTTCGATTTCTCGGAAGGCGCTCCTGCCGGGCTACGGAATCGTCCACGCGGAGCGAAAGGTAGCCATCAGGTCTACCATGTCGGTGTCGTGAAGGGTGTTGAACCGTGGCGACACTCACCTATCGTATCGGTCGCCGAATACTACGAACCGTTCTGCCACTTTGGGTTCGGGTGGAATCCGAGGGTTTCGGACGACTGCCCGCGCGGGGTCCATTTCTTTTGTGTCCCAATCACCTTAGTGTCCTGGATCCTCTGATCTTGGCGGCCCTCAGTTCCCGTCCACTGACCTTTCTGGCCGCCGGATACCTCTTCGAAATGCCAGTCGTGGGGACCGTCTTGCGTGCCGGTGGTGCGTTGCCCATCGGTGGAGCCGCACGCACCAGAAACAGCCTGGTGACCGCATTGCACGTTCTGGAATCGGGTGGCGCTGTGGGCATCTTCCCCGAAGGCGGGGTGAGAGAGGATCTATCTCCGAGCCTTGGGAGGGGCGTGGGCTTTCTCGCCCTGCGTTCCGGCGCACCCCTTTATCCCGTTCTCATTCGCGGTACCGGGCAGATACTGCCCACCGGTCATTACTTGCCGCGCCGGGGTGTGGCCCGGGTAACCGTCGGGGAACGAGTCGAATATGATCGGGACTGGAGTTCGGGGCGGGTGGTGGAGGAACTATCCGAGAAGCTGCAGAAGATGAAGCGATAGTCCCAGGGTCGATGTCGATGGAACGGGGGATATAATCATGGATCTGAATGCGAGCGAGATACGAAGATTCACCGAGGAAATGATGGAGCGTCACCGGGTTCCGGGTATGGCGGTTGGGATAGCCCGGGAGGGAGAGCCCGTATTCGCCGAGGGATTTGGCTACAGAAATCGCGAGCGAGATCTGGCGGCAACTCCACGCACCATATTTGGTGTGGGCTCCATCACCAAGAGTGCCACGGGTTTGGCCACCATGCAGCTGGTCGACCGAGGCGTGGTTTCGGTAGACGATCCCGTTAGGGAATGGTTGCCAGAATTCCGTTTGCCGCGTGGTGGCGATGCCGACTCCATCACCGCCCACCATTTCCTCAC
>CAYLPL010000032.1:0-11778 GCA_964385545.1 uncultured Clostridia bacterium
GAGAAAAAGGCAAAGAAGGCGGAGACGAGACGGGAGAGGGCCACCATCAACGGTGCCCGCGGCCTGGGGGTGGAGGAGCACCGGGGATCGTTGGAGCCGGGCAAGGCGGCCGATATCATCATGATCGACTACGATCGTCCCCGGTATACACCGCTGGTGGATGAGAACGTGGTGTCAAATCTAATTCACTTCGGCTCCGGAGATGACGTCGCCATGACCATGGTCGGGGGACGCATCCTGGTCGACGAGCATCGTTACGTCGGGGACGAACGGAAGATCATCGATGAGGCACAGCGTTCCGGCGAGGAAGTTTGGGAGCGCGCCAAGGAAGACTGGACGCGTCGCATGGGCAAAAACCCCGACTGAAAGGGAAGGCTCCCGGTAGGCGGGGACGGGTCACATACCACCTCCTCGCCTACCGGGGAATGTCTGGCCGTCCTCCTTTGGCTCCCCGCGGAGTCTTTCAATCTCCGCCTCGAGCTTCTCGATCCGCTTCGTGGCTTTGGTGACCATCGAGTAAGCGCCGATGGCGAACACGAAAGCCACCGGGGCAACGTACAAAAAAACGTCCATTCTGCATCCTCCCTCGAGTTGTCACATGATACCGGCCTCGATGGCCGAAATCATGGGAATCCCATCCAGCATATCATATCAGACCGATCATCCAGATCTATCCAGGTATCGGACGGGCGGTAGGTCCCGTTCGCCCGATCCGCGGAGTATCCCCGCCGTAGCGGCTCACATCATTATTTGCACCAGGCTCAGGACATGGTATACGGTGACGAAGGTGTATAGTGCGAGGACCAGCGCCAACAGGGCGAGGGAAATCCAGCCGATGCCACGGCGAAGGGTATGGATGCGGTAAAGGCCCGCGGGGACCACCAAGAGCTTTACGATGGCGAACCACGGCGTCTCGATCAATCCGGCCATGTAGGGGTTGCCCTCACGGATCCCCAGGGAGATGGCCCTAAGCGTCAGGAAGTAATCGGCGAAGTTCAGAAGGGCTATGACCGCCAGGACGTATTCGAGTCCCTTCAGATCGAACCGCGTCTTCATCGATCCCCTCCCGGTCAGTACATACCCCCGGTGGAAGGGATGACACTTCGGATACCGCGGGTAATCGAGGCGGTCCGCGTCTTTGACAGATGGTCAATGTTTTTGAACAATATTTATAAACGATGTATTCTTCCCTCGGGAGGTAGAGATGACGGGCGAAGATAGGGACGCATTAATTCAAAAACTCGATTATCTGGTGTCCAGTGTGGGCAAGCACTTCACCAACGTCCGACGCGCTTTCAGGGATTTCGACGTTACCGGCCCCGAATACTTCCTCCTTCGCCTTCTGTCCGTCGAGGGCACGCGGCACGTCTCCGATGTGGCGGCGCATCTTTGCCTGACCCAGGCCGCCGCCTCCAACGTCATCAATGCTGCCGAGGAAAAGGGACTGGTCACCAAGACCAAGGATCCCGGGGACCGTCGCATCACCCGGATCAGCCTGACGGAGGCCGGCGAGAAGCTCCTGGCCGAGGTTAAGAAGGGACGCCTGGAGCGGAACAGGTGGATACTGCGTCAGCTTTGCGATGACGATTTAGAAGAATTGATACGCATATTCACCAAGCTGAAGACCGACCTGGTCCGCGCGGAAAGCGACGATCATAGAGATTGACCGGGGAGATCCCGAGGTCTTCAGATCAATTACGCGATCGAAATGGAGCGTTTTAGCAAATGGCAAATAGTACTCGAGGAGCTCCGGTTACGGGGATAACCGAAGGCCCCATGCTCCCGGCGCTTCTCACCCTTTCCTGGCCGATAATCTTCAGTAATCTGTTGCAGACCGCCTACAACCTCGCCGATACCTTCTGGCTGGGCCGCCTGGGAGACTGGGCCGTGGCGGCCATCTCAGTCAGCTTCCCCATCATATTTCTCTTTATATCTGTGGGTATCGGTTTGAGCATCGCGGGGACCGCCCTGGTGGCCCAATACATTGGTGCGGGAAGACATAAGGATGCCAATTACGTTTCTTCGCAGGTGGTCGGTTTCATCGCCATCGTCGCCGTGGTGCTCAGTATCCTGGGCTACTTCCTGTCCCAGCCGATTTTGATCATGTTGGGACCGGAGCCCGAGGTGGTGGAATCGGCCGCGAGTTACCTGCGCACCTGGTTCATAGGCATCCCCTTCATTTTTGGCTTCTCCGTCTTCCAGTCGTTGATAAAGGGTTACGGAGACACGGTGAATCCCATGAAGGTAATGATCATGGCCGTAGTGCTGAACGTGGTCTTGGACCCGGTACTCATTTTCGGTTGGGGTCCCTTCCCGGCCCTGGGTGTACAGGGAGCCGCCGTCGCGACCGTGTTCGCGCGAGCCGTGGCAGCGGCGATCGGTCTGGTTTGCCTGTTTAAGGGGATCCTCGGCCTCAAGGTCAGCCCGCGGCACCTGCGGCCCGAATTAAAGACCGTCCTGACCATATTGAAAGTGGGCATTCCCGCCGCCGCGGAACACTCCATGAAAGCCCTGGGAATCATGGCCATGACGTCCACGGTGGCGTACTTCGGGACTCCCACGTTGGCCGCCTTCGGAGTCGGTAACCGGATTAACTCCGTGGTCTTTTTGCCCAGCCTGGGATTGGGTCAGGCCACCACCACGATCGTGGGACAGAATCTCGGGGCGGACCGGCCGGATCGCGCGGATCGTGCCACCAATCTCGGTTCCGGGATCGCCTTCGGAGTCCTGACCGCATTCGCGATCGGTGTCTATTTGCTGTCGAGGCCCATCGCGGGAATCTTCCTCCCCGGTGAAGAGGTGGCCATCCAGCTGACGAGCCATTACCTTAGCGTCATCGCCTTTTCCTTTGGCTTCCTGGGTATTCTTAATGTCGCTAACGGCGCCTTCCGCGGGGCGGGCCATACCGTAGCTGCCATGGCTTTTTCACTGCTCTCCATGCTGGGCCTGCGAGTTCCCCTCGCCTACATTTTGTCGCGATTCACGGAAATGGGTACGACCGGATTGTGGTGGGCGGTGGCCATAAGTAACATCCTGGGCGGAGCCATCGCGCTCTGGTGGTTCACCCGCGGGACGTGGAAGAGACGCATAATCGATTGAGTCGCCGCGGGCGGGAGGAAGGATGGAAGCGGCGGAAAAGGTAGTCTTTGCGGATCGAGCCGCGGTGGCGGATCCATACTCAAAGATCATAGCTGCGAGCAAACATTCTCCGAATCGTCCGTCCTAAGGACCCGGTGGGGCTAGGGATCGACGATCGGTAGGGTCTCGGGGGAAACGCCGGGGCCTCCCGCGTTCGGAAAGGAGAATAGATCGCATGTCCCATTTACATGCCATCTTCTCCGGGAGATGGCCTTCTCATTTTCGTTGAAGATGGTCCTTCCCCAGGGCTTGACCGCGAGGACAATGGTTCGACACCTATATGCTTCATGGAAGGAGAATGGCAGTGCGCAAACTACTGGCACCGCTTTTGGTTTTTATATTGATGATAATGCCGATCGCCTGCGGTGGCGAAGCAGACGCGCCGGCGGATACGCAACCCGAAAGGGATAACGGCGAACAAATCACCCTGGTGACACCGGACGGAACGGAAGAGACGATCTCTTTGGAGGAGATCGAGGAGCTGCCGGCGACGACGGAGACCATCTCGCAGGAGACGGACGATGGTACGGAGGAATTCCAAATCACCGGTGCGACGCTGGAAGAGATCGCATCTTTTGCCGATGTGGGGGTCGATGATATCGAGGCCATGGTCCTCCTGGCAGGCGACGGTTATTCCGTCGAGGTACCGGGGGACATCATCGCGGCCCACGGGGTAATATTCGCCTACGAAATCGACGGCGAAGACCTGGAGGAAGGTAGCGCACCCCTTAGGGCCTATCTGCCCGGCAGCGAATCCATGTATTGGGTCAAGAATCTCGAACGAATAGAGTTATCTGCCAGCGTCGAAGAAATCGACAGCGTGCAGCGGATCTATTTCCTGGAGACGGTCTTTTCCGGACTCGAGGAGGAGTACGAAGACGGTGATCTCGCGGTTCCCGCGGATGAGATCCTGGAGTACGCCGACGATGGGAATTCCGTATTCTTTTCTGCCGCAGATGGATTCGAAAAGACCGAAGATCGCGAGGTTTTCGCCGAGCACTTCGTCGTCACCACCGGTGACACGGCCCCGGCTTTTCGCGGACGTGAGCTGCCCCGCGGTATGCACGTTCGCGACATAGTCCACTTCAAGGTCGGCGAGGCCGCCTTTTACTCGGTACGCCGCGGTCCGCAAGTGTTCGCTACCGAGGACATCGAAGAGGTGTCCGGCGTACCGCTTTCGCTCCTCGCGGAATCCCTGAAATTGAAGGAGGAGGACCAGTTGATCCTCGAGGCCACGGACGGGTACGAGGTGGAAATCGAATACGGGGATCTTTCCTCCGGGGTGGTGTACCTGCGTGACTCAGGTGACGTGGCGGTGATCTTCGAAAACCTGCCCAAGAGTTCCCATGTGAAGGATCTCCTGTGCCTGCGGGCCGCGGAATGAGGAAAGCCGTCAGGGGATGTCGGAAGCGGTCTTTTGACGTCGGGATTAGCCGGCGCGGTAAATACCGAATCCCGGGGGGCGATTGCCCTGAAATGCGATAGGCGCAAATTGGTCCGGGCCGCGGTGTTGGTGGCGGTGGCGTTGGCGGGGCTCGCGTTGCTGCATTATTTTCCGCTCGAGGGGCAGACTGCATCGACCCAACCCCTTTCGATCGTGGGTGATGTGGATAATGTCGTGACACTGCGGGGAGTGGATGAGGGTGATTTCCCGATCAGCGCGATCGACCGGGACGATAGACGTCTGCGGGCGATAGCTTTGTCGGATATTCTCGAAGCAGCGGGACCGAAGACCGACGATTATCGAGTCTTCTTCGTGGGGGATGACGGTCGCACCGCGGCGATATCCGGGGAACACCTCGAAGACAATCTCGTTGTCCTGGGCCAGGAATACGGCTGGGAGGCGATTAACCCGCGCCATCCCATCAGCAGCAACATAAAGAATCTCGCCGAGGTAGTAGTCGTGGCGGAGGATCCCCCACCCGGCGTGAGCGTGAATGTTTTCCGCGAAGGCCATACGTTGGGCCATTACACCCCCGGGGAATTGATGACGAGCGGTTATTCCGTTCGATCCCGGCCCGTCGGTACTTCCTCCAAGATAGATGGCGAACTGAGCCTGGCGGCGGAAATATTCCAAAGTGAGCGGATCGTCGCCCTGCAACGACTGACCGAAGGTCTCGCCTGCGAGGCTGCTTTGCTCGTCGTCGAAAGGGGCGAGACGGTTCCGTTCTCCGCGCGGGCACCGCTGGTATTGGGCGCTGCCGATCTCTCATATCGACCGGGTAGGGGCGAACGCCCATGGGTGGTTCGAGGCGTCGTCTTGGATCCACCCAGGCGGCGCAATACCGACATCTATCACGATGCGGTGCGCTATTTGGATGATGGGGTGGACACCATGATAGTTTTGGTCGACGGCTTCGGTTGGCATCAATACCGGCATTTGGCCGAGCGGGATGCCCTACCCTATCTGGGTTCCGCCGCACGGCCGGTGCCGGCCCTGGCCGCCTATCCATCCATAACCCCGGTCAACTTCGCCGCCGCCATCACCGGTGCCGCACCGCAAGAGAGCGGTGTGGTGGCCCGGGATACCCGTACGTCCCAGGTGGAGACCATATTCCAGTGGTCTCGCGAGCGAGGACTGAAGGAAGGCCTGGTGATGGGACCAATCGCTCCCATCGATTCGGGGACCGATCCCGTTTTCTGCCATGACTCCAACCCGGACGGTTCGGATGACGACGAAGTGTTCCAAAACGCCATGGAAATGACGGGCGCCGGCTACGATCTGCTGATGGTTCATTTCAAGGGCATCGACAGCGCCGGCCACTCTCACGGTGCTCTAGCGAGGGAAACTCTAGATACCGCCTTAGAGATCGATGCATACATCGAAGAACTGGCAGAATCCTGGGATGGTCGCGTGCTGGTTTTTGCCGACCATGGGATGAAGACCGTGGGGATGGGGGGTGAGCATGGGCTCTGCCTTTACGAGGACATGTTCATACCCCATTGGGATATAAACACGGAGTCATGAACGAACTGGCGGTGAGTCGACCACCCGGACGACTCACCGCAGCCAGCAGATTAATCCAAACCACAACTTCGCATACGAGGCCGCGGCCGGGTAACGGTTCGCTAGGCCTTGGCGACCCATTCCTCGAGCCTGTCGACCAATCGCGCGGCGACCGCGCTGGGGTCGGATTCGACCCCTTCGAGCAGGGGATTTTGGGCCTTTTCACCGCGGTATACCACCAGGGTGCCGGTGTCGGCGGCGAAATTGTCCCCGGTGTCCGGTTCGGGCGCGAGCCCCTCGCCCGCCAGGGCTTTCTCTTCTATCGGGGTGGCGGGCCGGACCTCGATGGTGTACGAATCGAGGCCCTCGTCTTGCATCATCTTCTCGCATTCATCCTTGAGTTCGGCATATCCTGGTAGATCTGCCAGTTTAGGATTAAGTAAAAGTGGCATGGTGTACCTCCTTTATTTTGAGTGATGTCCCGGTATTCTCGAAAAGGTAAGGATATCCTGCGTTCGAGGGCGAACGGCTGACATTCATTTCCTTTGGGGCACATACCTGCGGGTGGCTTCGGCGATGCAACGCTCGTCGTTATGCGCTAAACTAGTAGTCAATGTAGCCACAAATCGAGAATCGTTCTAAGTCGTGGGGGATCATCTGTTGGGAGAAGAATCGAAGAGATCATTCGTTGAGGGCGTCAAAGACATCGCGCCGATACTCCTGGGGATAATGCCCTTTGGCATGATTTCCGGGATCACCGCGGTAAATGTGGGGATCAGTCGCCCCATGGCGATGGCCATGTCGGTGTTCATATTCGCCGGTGCCTCTCAGCTGGCCGCCTACCAGCTCATAGCTTCTGGTGCCATATCCTTCGTAATCATATATACGGCCCTGGTGGTGAACCTGCGCTTCGTGGTGTACAGCGCCTCGATCGCCCCGTATTTCCAATCCCTCTCCACGCCATGGAAGTGGGTTTGTGCCTATCTCCTGACCGACCAGGGCTACGCCGTATCGCTGATTCGCTTCCGCGACGATGAGTCGATCATGCCCGTCTGGTACTATCTCGGTTGCTCGGTGACGCTTTGGTTTACCTGGCAGGTTTTCAGCGCCATCGGCATTTTCTTGGGATCGGCCGTCCCGGGGCACTGGGGATTGGATTTTGCCATCCCCCTAACCTTCATGGCCGTCCTGGTGAAGTCGCTGGACAGTCGCCCCGCCATGATCGCTGCCGTGGTGGGTGGAGTGGTGGCCGTCGTCGCCAATCCTTTACCGATGAACTCCGGTTTGATCATCGGTGTGTTGAGCGGGATCCTCACCGGTTTTTGGGCCGATCGTGCCGGTAGACGAAGAGGAGAGAAAGGAGAGAACGACTGATGGATACGACCAGCATCTTATGGATAACGGTGGGTATAACCGTGGGTACGTTTCTTTTGCGACTCTCCTTCATCCAGATCTTTGCCAACCGCGAGGTGCCCCCGCTTTTGGAGGAGCTCCTGCGTTACGTGCCCTCGGCCGCGGTTTCGGCCATCATTCTCCCGGCGGTACTGATCGTGGACGGTTCCCCGGATCTGTCCCTGGGTAATGAACGCATCCTTGCTGGCGCCGTCGCCCTGGCAGTGGCCCTGCGCACTCGGAGTTTTCCCATGACCGTGGGTGTAGGTATGGGCATCTTTTGGCTGTTGCGCTCCTTGATGTAATTCGCCCATTTCTTCGTCGAAAGTCGAAGGGCCACCCGGAACACCGCCCGGCGCCGATAAGACCTGCCCAAAAGATTCATTGCACCCTCGCTCAGATGAAGCGATAGTCCGGCTAAGAGGGACGCGATTGCAAGGATGATAGCGATGATCATCGAAAATGGACAACTGAACATGGACGAACTAAATCGTCTCTACCGGATACCCAGGCCCTTCGAACCCGGAGAGGAATCGTTTTGGGATGATCCCCACATCGCCCGCGGTATGCTTCGTGCGCACCTGGATCCCGACGTTGACGCCGCCAGCCGGCCCCCGGAGTTCATCGATGCTTCGGTACGCTGGTTGCTAGATACGATGAAGCTTCGAGCGGGCGATCGCGTGCTCGATTTGGGGTGTGGTCCCGGGCTTTACTGCGAACGTTTGGCCCGCCGCGGGCTGGCAATCACCGGGATCGATATCTCGCAGGCTTCCATCGATTGCGCTAAAAAGCGAGCCCGGGACGGGGATTTGGGGATCGACTACCGGGTGGGTGACTATCATCAATTGCCCCTCGGGCACTCCTATCGAGCCATCTTTTCGATATACGGACAATTTGCCGTCGACCCGCCCGAGATGCGACGGCATTTACTGGGACGGATTCGTCGAGCCCTGCTTGGGGACGGCATGGTGGCCCTGGATGTACCGACTCGTCGTCACTTTCCCGAGGGCGGGGGAGAAGGCCGTTGGAGCGTGCACGGCGACGGAGGGTTCTGGCGACCGGAGCCGTACTTGCTGCTACAACGTAACTTGGATTATCCGAAGGATCGCGCCTTCCTGAACCAATACGTCGTCATTGGTGCCGAGGGATACGTCCGCACCTACAACGTCTGGTCCGCGTACTACACGGCGGAAGAAATCGCAACAGCGTTGACGGATGCCGGTTTCAGCGTAGAAGAGATTCGGGGTGATTTGGCTGGATCCCCGCTCCGTCCCGGGGATGAATGGATCGCCGTGGTGGCCTCGGCCCCCGCGTGAGCGGGTGGTTGGAGTGGGGACGACCGAATGATCCCGCGCCGGTGTTCCCTGTCACGGCCCAGGGGCAACCCCAGCGCGTTAGGTCCCGTGGCTCCGAGGTGCGGTGACGGCGAAATCGGCATCGGGTTCCGGGATTCGGGCTCGCAGAAACAGGTAGTTTAGCGCGAGGCCGCACCCGAAGGCGATCGGACCCACGGCGGCACCGAGATGGGGAAAGATCGCGGAGAGACCGAAGACTACCGCGGCCACTGCCGCCAGATCGAGGGCCTTCCCCATGCCCACTATGGCGGTGGTGCCGCGGCGCAGGGCTATGCCGGTCTTGAGTTCCACCAGTCCCGAGAGATAAGGGGCCGACGCCATGAGCAACAGTACTACCTTCGTGGCGGGCAACAGGGCCGGATTAACCTCGATGATCTCCCGGAGGATCCATTCCGAGGCACCCGATAAGACGAAGGCTATCATGAGCGCCGATATCGCCGCGGATAGGGTGACCCCGACGCGCCGCAGGCTCCGCCACCAGGCTACGTCTCGAAGCAGTACCAGGACAGTCTGACTGAGATTGACCATTATGAATGCCAAGAACATAAAGGCTATGCTCCACGATACCTGGAAGACCGCCAGGTTCCTTTCCGGAGAAATGGTCCGGGCCAGGCCGGCATTCACCGCGGGCAGGGAAAAGGTCATCAGCAGTCCCTGGGCTATTATGGGTAGCAAAAAGCGCAGGCAATCGCCCGTAGTGCTGGCACTTTCGCCCTCGGGGAGTACCACCCCATAGACCTCCGGAAAGCGCGGCAGGGCAAAGATCAGGCACATGATCCCCTCGATACCCATTCCCGCGATCCATATGAAGGCGCCCAGCGAAGCCCCCTCGAGGTACCCGAGGCCCGGCATGTAAAGGGCCATGGCGAGCATCCCCGCCATGCGAATCACCATGGCGTGGGTCATCAAGATGGTTTGCTCACGGCGCATGAGGATGGATTGGGGCCAGGCGCGGATGAGGTGTACCAGGGGGAGGAATATGCATATGCGGACCACGGAGAGAACCTCGGGGAACAGATCGTCGCTGGCGCCGAATATGTCGACGTACACGAATCGTCCCAGGGGAGTATAACCGAGCAGCGCGATCCATATCATCACCAGCGCCGCCACCGAGACGGCAACCCTAACCGCAGCGTTCATGCTGTCGCGGTCGGTACTGAAGGCCAAAAGCATCTGGCGAGCAGACCAAACGGGGGACCCGAACATGTTGGTCACCGTCTGGCCCAGGGCGAAAGCGGCCAGCGCAGTTTCCGGGTGAAGGGTTCGTGCGAGGCCGGCGTTGATTATGCTGAATCCGCTCGCCATCATCAGAGCGGTTAATCCCATGGGCACCTGGAACCTGAGGATGGAATTCACCCGGTGTCGTTCACAGGGGTCTTGCATCTTGAAGGATGAACTGAGGTTTCGCATCGAAGTCCCGCTTTCTTCGTCGGCAGTGATTCACCGGTGTATTGTCCTTTTCCAGCCTTGTCCTTGGGCGATGGCGCAAAACTCGCCGGGACTCGTTCGTCCCGGCGAGGGAAACGCGTTGACGATTTCGGCGGCTGCGATCCTAACGCAACTCGACCTCTTCTATTTCCATGGTGAACTCCCACATGCCTTCGCCAGATGAAGTCTCGGTGCTCCACGAAAGGAGCATCTGGAACTCGCCGAAGTCACCGATTTCCCAATCGAGCGTCACGTCTTCCGCATCCTCCGGGACGTGGGGAGGACCGAGCGTCAATCGGATCTGGGTAACTTCTGCCTGCATCTCCCCGATGGTGCGGGTTTCAGTCGATACCTTCTCCCAGTCCCAGCCGGGACCTTCGCGGTTCAGGACGTCACGAACCTGTAGTGCTTCCGCGGCCTCAAAGGGCCAAAACATCGCGGTCAGGAAGGGATCGACGAAATTACCCGCCATCTCGCCCGGTAAATCCTCGCCGTCAACTTGTACGCGCGCGACCTCGCCCTCGTTGTCGACCCAGAATACCATCTTCTGGTCGTCGACGGTTACCGATAGTTTCTCGGTATCAGTGCCGTCGATTTCTTCTTCGCCCTCGAATTGATAAGCAACCCGGGTCGGGTCCTTTTCGTTGCCGTCCTCATCGATTTCGGCCCATCGCCAGACCAGGCGGGAGAAACCCTCCCTTATGGACTTGAGGTCACTGGGATTGCGCCAGCTGTCGATGGCTAATTCCTCTTCTTCGTCATCTTCCTCGTTTGGGTCCTCGGCTTCTTCTTCCTCTTCTTCGTCTTCGTTTTCCTCGTCCGAGTCGTCGGACGCATCTTCTGCCGGATCCTGTGTCGCATCTTCCTCGGGATCCGTTTCTTCGCCTTCTCCACCGCACGCAGCTACCGCGAATACGAGGACGAGTATGGACAGGATCACCAAGAACCTGGTCAGTAGACGCTTCATTTCGACATGCCCCCCTTCCGGATTCCATCGGCAACGGATCCCCGAACCCGATGCCCCCGCCAGTGGGGGATCGCGGGAGAATTGCTGACGGCCTATGACGGGAATCAATTGGCGCCGAACGGATATGTCCACCCTCAAAAGTGTATTCAGTTATAGTTTCGCGGAATCCTGCCCCGCGGGTTAACTGATCGCTGCGGCGGCGGACGAATGCCGAGCGGAAAGGCCCCCAAACGCTTCGTACCCGCGGCTATCGCCCCAAAGGAGACCAGGGGTCACTTCCGGGCCGTGGTTCTTCGGGTCGGTCCACTGCCGCGCCACTCTCCCGGTGTATGCGATGTTGATTCTACCGTCTTGGCTGGTGAGCTTGTAAGTTCCCACCTCCACGACCAACCCCGTCGACTCTGCCAGCCGCCCCCCGGGTGCTATCCTCCGACTTCTTATACCCCAATTCCCGCCGGCAGTACCTGCGGCATCGGACTACGAACCTTGCCCCGTCCTTTCGGGCCGATTCCCGCACGGCTTTCCGGTCGGGATGATTATACCCATATTGC
>CAYLPL010000033.1:0-11469 GCA_964385545.1 uncultured Clostridia bacterium
GAATACCCCTGGTCTTACACCCTCAGCGGAGAGTTGGTATTGCGCGTGCTGGAGATTTGCATAGAATTTCCTCCATCCAGACCAACAAAACCAATTGACCCGTCGAAAAACCACGCTGTGACACCGGGGCCTGTTTCGGCGGCGTCCCGAGGTCAGGCTTCTTGGCGGGAAGGATCTCTGGGTGAGACCACCCGGCACCGGGGTTTTGCCACGCGTCGCCCGGTCCTCCTACCGCACTGAATCCGATATCGACTTCGCCGAATCCGGTCTCTTGCAGGTCTCTTTGCAGCCTCTGTGACTGGGATGCCATCAGACTCTGCAGCTCCGCGTTGGGACTGCGTATGCTTCCGGTGAGTCGACTTCCTTCGGCCGCGAGCCGCACCGCGACGGGCGAAGATTCGTCCGCCCCGGAGATCCGCATCGTTATGGAAGAACGATCGGAACGCTCCGTCGTGCGCCCTTCGGACATCTCAGGCCCGGGGTGCCAGTGCTTTACGGTCGCCGCGCCCTCCCGAGAAACCGCGGACGGGTCTCGAGGGCCGGATTGGAGTGTCGTGGACGGATCCAGCTGCGGAAACTCCTCGGTCGTTGTCTCCCCGGGAGCCAGGTTGCCTTTCCTTTGAGAACTGGCCTTTGGGTCCCCCTGGGGTGATCTGTCCGAAGCGTTCCCTATGTCGGCATCATCCGCAGCGACGCGGCCAGTTTCGAGGATTCGAGAGGCGATCGCTTCTCCTTTATTGCCTTTTGCCCCGGCCGAGTCGTCGATACGGCCTCCGTCTTCGGAGACGGTTTCCTCAACGTCGTATTTCGTTTCGATTCCCGCACGGGACCCATGTTTCAGGGCCATGAGGGGATCACCGGATTCCTGGCCGGGTTGCGGCGACGCTTTGGGGCCTCGCCCAGTTGCTTCTCCCGTCTTCGCACCGTCATCGACGATGGGCACGGTATCCTCTTCGTACGCGCCGGAAGGAACTACTTCGTCCGCTTGAGCTCCAACGGATCGATTCAGGAGCGCGTCTCCGATGCGGCTGAGAAGGCTTGCGAAATCTTCCTCCCCATTTGCCATCGTCTGAGGGCGTGCGTCTTCCCCGGCTGGCATCGCGCGAAGGACCGAACCGGGAGATTCGACATCGGCGACACAAATCCCCAACATTGCGCAGATGGCCTCCAGATCGTCTTCCCCGGTTGTCGGCTTCGGTTGTTCGTCCTTCAATACCCGGGTCAGGACCTGCAGCCATTCGTGCTCGGTTTCAGCGGATTCGCCTTCGACGCTCCGCGCCTCGTTGGGCATTCCCCGGTGGGCGGCATCAATCACTGCCTTGATCATCAAATCCATCACCTCCCCTCTGTGCATAGCGTCCATTTGCCGTTTCGTCGATGCTCTTCTGTTCGCGTTTCTTTTCCTCTCGCGACCTCCTTTCAAAATGTCGGCGTCGCAGGTTCTCGAACTTTTGCTCTTCGCGACGCACTCGGAGTAATTCCTCGCGATGTGATCGAAGCAGCTTCTCTTTGTCCTCGGCATCGATTTCCAACTCGTGCCGCTCGCGTTGTAGCCGCACCCGGTGCTCGTAATGACCCTGCAGTTCGCGGACGGAGCAACCATCGCGGGCACGATGCAGCGAATGCCGATAGTTAGACATCAATTTGTCTTCTTTTTTCTGCAGGGCGTCCACGGTACGATCGCGGGCGTCCAGGGCATATTTCGTCTTCATTTGCTCGATTTCGGTCAGCTTCGCCTTTAGGTGATATACTCGCTCAAGCCTGAATTTCTGATCGTCGCCCACGTCAATCACGCTCCGCGGATTTCGCCAGGATCCCAAGGCGCTCGCGGGTCTCGGCGAAAGACGAACGCTGCCTGCTGTCCTGGTTCAAGAAGGTGCGAATGTCGCCCATGTTCTCCACCGCTTCATCGACCCTAGGATCTGCTCCCCTTTGGTAGGCCCCAATGCGGATGAGATCCTTGGCATCTTCGTAGGCGGCGATGAGTCTCTTGATGTAGGCGGCAGCCTGGTAATGACCGTCATCCACCACGTCCACCATCAGGCGGCTCACGCTGCGAAGTACGTCTACGGCGGGGTAGTGGCCCTCCTCGGCCAAAGAGCGGGAGAGCTGTATGTGCCCGTCGAGGATGGTGCCAACGGCGGTGTTGGTCGGTTGGTCGATGTCGTCGCCCTCCACGAGCACGGATCAAAAGGCGGTCATCGTCCCCCTGTCGGAGTGCCCGGCGCGCTCGAGGAGTGCTGAAAGGGAGGAAAAAACCGAAGGCGGATATCCTCGTGTAGTGGGAGGTTCACCTGCCGCAAGTCCTACCTCCCTTTGCGCCATGGCGAATCGGGTGACCGAATCCATCATCAGTAGCACGTCGTCGCCACGATCGCGGAAGAACTCGGCGATGGTGGTGGCGACCTGGGCGGCTTTAATGCGCAAAAGCGGGGGTTGATCCGAGGTGGCTACGACCACCACCGATTTGGCGAGCCCTTCTTCGCCCAGTTGATCCTCGATGAAATCCCTAACCTCGCGGCCGCGTTCGCCGATAAGCCCGATAACGTTGACGTCTGCGGTAGAGGAACGGGCTATCATGCCCAACAGAGTGCTCTTTCCCACGCCGCTGCCGGAAAAGATTCCCACGCGTTGCCCTCGTCCGCAGGTCACCATCCCATCTATGCACCTGACCCCGAGTTCCAGGGGTTCTCGGACCCTCAGTCGTGTCAGGGGATGAGGGGGAAGACTGTAAATGTTCCTCCTGGTGTGTAGCTGAAGCGGGGCACCGCCGTCGATCGGTTTACCGAGTCCGTCGAGAATCCGTCCGCGCAATGCGGGCCCTACGGGAACGCGGAAGGTGCTAGGAGCGATCTGCACGCGCATTCCCGATTTTACCCCGTGAAGTTCCGAAAGAGGCAAGAGGATCATGGTATTGTCGGCAAAGCCGACCACTTCGGCCATGACCAATTCCGAGGACGGATCGTCGCCGATGAGGCGACAAAGCTGGCCCACACGGGCCGACGTACCGCGAGC
Organism: uncultured Clostridia bacterium; assembly: GCA_964385545.1. Taxonomy (GTDB): domain Bacteria; phylum Bacillota; class Sulfobacillia; order SLMV01; family SLMV01; genus CSSED11-154. The sequence goes on from CAYLPL010000033.1 coordinate 3,016, forward strand.
CTGCAGTGTCATGCCGACCACGCGCTTTATGTAACCGTATTTCTCCAGGGGTCTCCAGGCTTTGGCGATGTGGCCAATGCGTGCCAGCTCCGAAGTTTCACCCACCTACCCGTCACCCCGTTCTCCGTCGGATATGGCGCGGCCGAGACTCGCGGCGATATCGTCCGCGGTTCCCACCACGATGCCCTCGTCACTGTGGATGTGGAATTCTCCGTCGCGCAGGTCTTCGTCGGTGGTCAACGATAGTTGGGTTGCAGGCGAGAGCAACTCCTGCAGTTCGTCCTTCCGCTCAACGAAGGTCCGCAGGTTTTCGCGGCAGACCGCGAGCGTTATTGTCTTGGGTGAGGAAAAGCGGCGAAGACTGTCGGAGATGAGCCCAAACACGGTCTCGGGATCGCTTTTGAGTTCGCGAGACAAGACATTGGAGACGATGTCGGTGACCAGGTCTGCCAGTTCCGATTGCAATTGTTCACGGCGTCGCCTTTCGTCCCGAAGCATTTCCTCTCGCCATAGTTCGATTTCTTCCAACAGCTGCGAGGCTTCTCGAAGGCCTTCTTCGTGCCCGGCTTTCCATCCGGATCGCCGGGCACGGGCGAAGACCTGATCGCGACGGCGACGGGCGCGGATGAGGATCTTTGCGGCGCTGTGACGCGCCCGCATTACCGGGTTTTTGTCGAGAGTCCCGGCGGCATCTCCCCCGTCTTCCACATTCGAGGGGGCATTGAGTTCCTTTGGCAGAAGATGTTTCGGCGGGATGGCCGAAATCTCCCGATAATCGGACACCTCGGCCCGATCACCTTTGATCACCTGGGAATTAGGTAACAAGGTTGTCCTCCCATCCGCGCACTACGACGATTTCACCGGCTTCATCCAGCTTGCGAACCACCGAGACGATGCTTTGCTGTGCCTCCTCGACGGAGCTGAGGCGAACCGGACCGAGATACTCCATATCCTCCAGTACCGTCTCCGCCGCCCTGCTAGATAGGTTAGATAGGATCTTCTCCTTGACCTCAGGCCCGGTAGCCTTTAGGGCCATGGGAAGGTCATTTTGGAGGTCGATTTCGCGCAGGACTCTTTGTATGGCCCGATCATCCAGGACGGCGATGTCGTCGAAGGTGAACATCTTTTTGCGAACCTCTTCGGCGAGTTCCTGGTCGTAATCTTCCAGGCGTCCGAGGATGGTTTTTTCCGAACTGCGGTCGATGCGGTTTAGAATCTCCACCAAAGAATCGACGCCACCGGTCTTGGTATAATCCTGTAACATAAGCGATGAGAACTTACTCTCCAGCAATTCTTCCATTTCTTCGAGGATGCCCGGTGATGTACGATCCATCAGGGCGAGTCGCCGAGATACGTCTACTTGCGTTTCCTCCGGCATAGTTTGCAATACCTCGGCGGCCTGTTCGGGGGCCAAATAGGAGATGATCAAGGCTATGGTTTGAGGGTGTTCCCCCTGGAGGAAGTTGAGCAATTGTTCCGGATCCATTCTCCGCAACAATTCGAAGGGGCGGGTTTGCATGGAGGTCGTGAGGCGCGACATTATATCCATGGCACGCTGGTTGCCGACCGCCTCCTCGAGTATTCGCCTGGCATATTCGGTGCCTCCCTGGGAGACGTACTTCTGCGCGATCGCGATGCTGGCGAATTCCTCCAGTACGGAGTCCCGAACCTCCACGGGTATGTGTTCCATCGTAGCGATATCGTAGGTGACGCGTTCGATTTCTTCTTCGTCGAAATGGCGTAACACCCGTGCGGCGAGATCGCTACCCAAAGATATCAGGAGTATGGCGGCCTTTTGGTGGCCGGTGAGCTGATCCCGATTGGAGGACTTGGGTTGGGTCATAACACCGCTCGCCTCGTCTGCCATGGCACTTCCCCCCTTTCGGCGTCACACGTTGTGATGGCCATCTCCATCTTCGGCGAGCCACGTTCGCAGCAATTCGGCAACCTTTCCGGGCTCTTCTGTGGCCATCTGTTTCGTGTCCTGTAAGTCAGCGCCCTTGTGTCCGATCGCTTCCAGCAGAGCATTGCGGTTTTCAATTCCCGACATTCCGCGCGGCATCGATGATTCGGGCGATCTTCGACCCCGGTCTTCCTCGGCAAGGACGAAATCCTCCCTTTTCCGCCGCCGGATCAGTATGGTAATCACCAGAGCAATCAGGATAAAGAGCCCGGCGGCGACGGCGTAATAGAGGGTCGGTATTTCCCTTTCTTGCCCTGGCGTCGCAGTCGTCTGCTCGCCATCATCGTCCAGTTGATCCGCCAGGGAGGTATCAAAGGGGATGCCAGTTATGCTCACCTGATCTCTTCGTTCGGGATCGGATCCCAGTGCCGAAGCGACCACCGTTTCCAGCATCTGACTCTCTTCGTCGGTCAATACGTCGTTTACCACCACGGCGACGGAAAGCCGCTCTACCGTTCCGGGAGCCACAGTGTGCATCTCGGTGATGCGGTTCACCACGGAATCCTCGGTGGTTTCGGTGCGTTCGTACTCGGAATCTCCACCGGCGCCGTAGCTGGGATACGAGGGCACGTTCGAGTCCGCACCGGCCACGTCTTCGGGGAGTTCCGAACTTCCGGAGAAATGCTCTTCGACCCTTTGCAGGCTCGTGACCAGTCCCTCGTCCTCTTCCACCGGCTCGAAGACTTCCTGGTGGATTTCTCTGCTGTCGAAGTTTACGTTCGCGGAAACCTGCACCGCGACGTTTCCGGGACCGAGGACCTGCTGCAATAAGGTGGATAGGCGATCCCTCAGGCCAGTCTCCAATTCCATCTGCAGGGCGAGGTTCCCCTGCGCGGCCCCGGTAAGGCCGTCGGGAGTCCTGACTCGCTCCGATAGTACGGCCCCGTCTGTGTCCACCACGGTGACGTTGTCCGATTCCATTCCTTCGACCCCGGAGGCGACGAGGTTCATGACGCCGCGGATTGCCTCATCGTGCAATGTGGCGCCGGGTTGCAGGTCCAACACGATCGCTGCGGTGGCGGGATCGCTTTGTGAAACGAATACGCTGTCTTGCGGTAGGACGATATGTACACGGGCCTTCTTTACCTCGTCGAAGCCCTCGATCGTGCGCGACAACTCACCCTGCAGGGCGCGGATATAACTGACGTGGCGATCGAAATCAGTGGCTCCCATGGGAATAGAATCCATGATCTCGAATCCCACTACGCCACCGCTGGGTATTCCCTCGGAGGCGAGATCCAGCCGAAGTTCGTATACGTCTTCTGGTTTGACGTTGATGGTATTGTCGGGACCGACCTCGTAGGGGATGCTTCGCTCGTCCAGGTGAGCTTTTATGTCGGCTGCATCCGAGGGGCCGAGCTCAGTGTATAGGGGTACCAGTCTGCCGGAACCCATCTTCGGTACCAATTGCCAGGCGGCGATCGCCACTACGATGCATACCATCAGGCCCACCGCGAGGCCGCGCTCCCAGGATTGTGCGTTGGACCATCTCTGTTTTGTGGTCTCGAAAATTGAGCTAAACATTCGTGATGACTACCTACCTATCGAGTCAAAGAGACATCCGCATTATCTGGTCGTAAGCGTCTAAGGCGTCGGCCCTTACCTTCAGCGCGAGGTTCATGGCCAGCGTGGCCTTCTCGGAAGCCATCGTGGCGCCGAGGACGTCATCCGTTTTGCCGCTGGCCAAAGCCCGGGTGGCCGCATCGGCGTGAAGCTCCGCGTCGTTTAGTCTGTTCAGTGCATCACGAAGATCTGCGGCGAAAGTTGAGGATTCTCCGGATGGCGAAGCCGTAGCGGATTTGCGGGTCTCGATAGGTGATACCGGTTTACCGATCCCCGGGGTCATTCCGTTCGTGAAGGTGGCCGGACCGATATTGTCCGCTGGCACGGTTTACTCCCCTCCTACCTTCCGAGTCTCAATGTGCTGGAGATCATGTTCTTGTTGACGTCGAACACGGAGGCGTTGGCCTGATAGCCCCGGTTTGCGGCCATAAGGTCCGTCATCTCTCGAAGGACGTCCACGTTGGGATAGGCGACGTACCCGGCTTCGTTGGAGTCGGGATGGTCCGGATCGTAATCCAGCTTGGGAGGATTGGGATCGCGACTGAGGTGTGAGACGGATACGCCACCGGGTGCCCCGCGGTTTCCCGCGACTGGAGTCGCGGCAAGGTGCCTTTCCATCAGTGAAAAGAAGCCGTTTTCGGGTGCACCCGTACTCAAGACCACGGTTCTCCGCTGGTATGGGCCGCCGTCTTCGCTGCGCGTAGTTTGTGCATTGGCTATGTTCCCGGCGATGACTTCCATGCGGAAACGTTCCGCGGTCAATCCCGAACCCGATATGTTCAACGAATCGAACATTTCGTTTCACCTACTCTCTGGCGATGGCGTTGAGGGTGTCCATCTTCCTTTGCAGCTGATTCATCACGGAACGATACTTCAGGGAATTCTCCGTCAGGGCCACCATTTCGGCTTCCAAATCGACGTTGTTACCATCAACCCGCATCGAGGAGGCCCGGGAGCTGGATACGAAATCCAGGGGATGAGTGTCTTCGCCTTCGAGGGCACTGGCCAGGTAGCGCTCGAAGGAAAGGCGTCGCGCCTTGTACCCGGGGGTGTTTATGTTGGCCATATTCTCCGAGATGATGTTTTGCCGCGTCCACAGTCCTCGCAGGCTATGTTCCGCGAGCCGTGCGGTTTGATCGATGTCGAAGGACATAGGGCATGATCCTCCCCTCGTCGCGGAGAACCGATGGGCATGCCTTGGAGTGAAACGGCAGGTGGGGAAAAGCGGGGCACAACAAAAGACCGTCTCTTCGGTAACCCGGCTGCCTCGAGAACATCTTACGAGGTCCGTGGTTTTGCGTCCTCAGCTCCCACTGAGTTTGCCCTTATCGGAACCAGTCCGCGATCACTATTGGTTTGTGTGTTCTTTTCATGCGAGACGAAAAGAGTTTCGGCCGAGGCACCCGCGTGAGCTTTTACCGAGGTTACCCCTTTCTCCGACATGCCATATTCTACAAAAAAATGGATTATCCTGCACCTGACAACAATAAATTTCCAAATCCCCAAAGATTCGAGGCGTCGCGAGGATCGCGCGCCCCGAATCAGGGCAATTATTCAGAGGATGTAACGACTGAGATCCCGGTCCGAGACTACCGCGGCGAGCTGGCTTTCGACATACTTTTCATCTATGACCACCCGGCCAGGTGCGTCATCGGGTGCGAGGTAGGATATGTCCTGTAGAAGCTTCTCCATGATGGTATGCAAACGACGCGCACCGATGTTTTCGGTGTTGTCGTTTACCTCTTCCGCTATGCGCGCCACGGCGTCGATGCCCGATTCTTCGAAAGTCAGCACAACGCCGTCGACTGCCAGAAGCTCGGTATACTGTCTCACCAATGAATTCCTCGGCTCGACCAGTATTCTGCGCAGGTCGGCGCCGCTTAGGGCTTCCAGCTCGACCCGGATGGGCAAGCGACCCTGCAGCTCGGGAATGAGGTCGGAAGGTTTGCTGGTGTGAAAGGCGCCCGCGGCGATGAAGAGTATGTGTTCTGTAGAGACGGGACCGTACTTGGTCATCACCGTGGTACCTTCCACGATGGGCAGAATGTCACGTTGCACTCCCTCGCGCGAGACATCCGGACTGCCGGACCCCTGGTCGTCTCCGGCTATCTTGTCGAGCTCGTCCAAGAACACGATCCCGTCCTGTTCCGCCCGCCTGATGGCCTCCCGGGTAACCGCGTCCTTGTCCACCAGCTTGTGTGCCTCTTCATTTTGGAGGATGTTTCGGGCTTCACTGACGGTCACCCGTCTTCGTTTCTTCTTTTGCGGCATCATGTTGCCCATCAGGTTCTGGAGATTAAATCCCAGTTCCTCCACTCCACTACCGCCGAATATCTCTACCATGGACGGCATCTGGTCCTCGACTTCTATCTCTATCTTTTCATCTTCCAGTTCCCCCTCGTCGAGGGCTTTGATTATGCGGCGGCGGCGCTGCCGATGGGCCTCCCAGTCGGGCTCGTCCTCTCGTGCTTCGGATCCATCCTCGGTGGTATCGCCGAACAGCATCTGCAGCGGGTTTTGCGCCTGGGAGCGCGAGCTGGGTGTAGGGGCCAGCGCGTCTATCAATCGGCGCCGTGCCGCCTTTTCGGCCTCCGACCACACCCTTTCCATCTCCTCGGCCTGTACCATCCGCACCGAGGTATCCACGAGATCGCGAACGATCGATTCCACGTCGCGACCGACGTAACCGACCTCGGTGAACTTGGTGGCCTCCACTTTCAAAAACGGCGCCTGGACCAGGCGCGCCAGCCGGCGGGCGATCTCCGTCTTCCCCACCCCGGTTGGGCCGATCATGAGGATGTTCTTCGGAAGTATCTCTCGCTTCATTTCCTCGTCGACCATGCTGCGGCGATATCGGTTTCTCACGGCCACCGCAACGGCACGCTTGGCATTATCCTGGCCGACGATGTACTTATCGAGGGCCTCGACCACGTCCCTGGGTGTGAGCTCGCTCATGGCTGACATCCTTTCTGCCTGAAAACATTCCTGCTCAATCTGATTCTCGCACACTGAGTGTTTCGATGGAAATTTTGTCGTTGGTATAAACGCAAATCTCCGAGGCGGCCAACAGCGCTTCGCGGGCGATTTCAGCCGGCTTGAGGGCGGAGTGGCGGGCCAGAACGCGAGCCGCGGCCAGGGCATAGCCGCCTCCGGATCCTATAGCCGTGATACCCTCTTCGGGTTCAATTACCTCGCCGGCCCCGGAGATCACCAGGAGGTCTTCGAGATCCGCCACGACCAAAAGTGCCTCGAGACGGCGTAACACCCGGTCAGTTCGCCATTCCTTCGCCAGTTCCACGGCGGCTCGCTGCAGGTTGCCGCGGTACTCGTCCACCTTCCCCTCGAATTTCTCGAAGAGGGTTACGGCGTCGGCCACGGAACCGGCAAATCCGGCCAACACCCGCTCGTGGTAGAGGCGGCGTATCTTTGTGGCGTTTCTTTTGACCACCATGTTTCCCGACAGGGTGACCTGTCCGTCCCCGGCTACCGCAACTTCTTCGGTTCCCCTGATGGCGACGATGGTCGTACCGTGCATCAATTCAACTCTCCTCCTTATCGCGTTCGCGACGAGCACGAGGATGCGCCTCGAGGTAGACTCGACGCAGTCGCTCTCGACTGACATGGGTATATACTCCCGTCGTGGAAAGGTTCGCGTGTCCCAAAAGCATCTGCACGCTTCGGAGATCGGCGCCTCCGTCCAGAAGGTGGGTGGCGAAGGAATGCCGGAATGTGTGTGGACTGCCGGAGATACCTGATTCCACCGTATACTTGTTCACTATCCAGCGAACGCCCCGGTCGGTGAGGGGGGCGCCCCGGTGGTTGAGAAAAAGCATCTTCTGATCTTCGCCCGAACGGGCTACGAGCGTCGGTCGCGCGGTATCGAGGTATCGGCGAAGGGCATCCCGCGCGAAGCTTCCCAGGGGAACCAGCCGTTCCCGTCGGCCCTTACCGAGAACGCGAAGGGTGGAACGATTCGGATCGGCGGAGTCCAAATCCAAAGACACCAGCTCCGAAATCCGCATGCCCGTAGCGTAAAGGATCTCCATAATGCAGCGGTCGCGAACACCTTCGGGGGTTTTGAGCGGAGGTGCCGCGAGCAGGTGCTCAACCTGGTCGCGATAGAAGAAACCGGGGAGTTTCTCCGCCTGACGCGGGGTCGAAAGGTATTCCGCTGGGCTGTCTTCGGCCAAATCGATGTCGGCTAGGTATCGCCAAAAGGAGCGCGCAGCAGCCAGCTTCCGCGCCACCGTCCTGCGCTCGTAACCGGACGCTATGAGGTAGGAGAGATATGATCGAAAGTCGCGGACGTCCAGTCGCGTGAGATCCTCGCGATTCAACCTGCGCCAGCGACGGGCAAAATAATCGAACAGATCGTTCACGTCGCCACAGTACGCGCGAATCGTGTGATCGGAGTATCCCAATCCCCAGCGCAAGTGTTCCCGAAACTCATCGAGTAATGAGGTTGCATCTTCTCCCGGCGACGCCATCATTTCACCTCTTCGCGATCAGGCCAATTCCGCATCTTCCGCGGGGGTCACTTCGCGCCCGCATTCTTTGTTACTGCAGCGGAGGAAGGCGCCCTTCTTCTTGGTTCTCTTTGTGACCATGAATGACCCGCAATCGGGGCATTTTTCGTCGCTCGGCTCGTCGAATACCACGAAGTCGCATTCGGGATAGTTGCTGCATCCCCAAAACGGTTTACCCTTTCTGCTGAACTTCTTGATGATTTCCCCCCCGCATACCGGGCAGGTAACGTCGGTCTTTTCGAAATACGGCATGGAGTTCTTACACTCGGGATAACCGGGACAGGCGATGAACTTACCGTATCGCCCATATTTCACCACCATGGTGCGACCACATTTCTCGCATATGATGTCCGTTTCCTCTTCGGGTATCTCCACCTTGTCCAGCTCTTCCTCTGCCGTCTC
>CAYLPL010000034.1:0-5034 GCA_964385545.1 uncultured Clostridia bacterium
CGGGACGCATTGGATCCCCGGGTACGCATCGCGAAAAAGGGCCAGGAACCCAAAGAAGCATCCGCCGTAGCCACGAATTGACCACCGGCTTGCGGTGAGTCGCGGGTCGGGGGGCGGGAAATGATCGCAAGAACTCCCGCGGTGGAATCCACCGCAGTCGTGGTGTTCCCAACAAGGAGACTCCCCGGGGGGACCGGTATCTCCCCCGGGGAGTCTTATCTTGCCATCTACAAACCCATGAGCGACAAAAGGGCGCCTTCACATATCGATGGGCATAAGCGTGGTTCCGGCACGGCCTTCGACGGCCTCCTCGGCCTTATCCAGACCGGCGATCCGCGCCCAACGCCCCGGGCGGCTGCGCACGAACCTGATGGCGGCCGTAACCTTTGGCTTCATGCTGCCGGCCCTGAAATGTCCCGCCTCGAGGTAGCTTTCCGCCTCCTCGACCGTAAGCTCGAAAAGTTGCCGTTCATCGGGGGTTCCGAAATCCACTGCAACGTTATCCACGTCTGTCAGTATCATTAGCCCATCCGCATCCACATCGCGGGCCAACCTTTCGCCGGCGAGGTCCTTGTCGATGACGGCTTCGACGCCTCGAAGATTCCCATCCCCATCGCGCACGACCGGTATGCCTCCCCCACCCGACGCGATTACCACTGCCCCGGAACTCACCAGGTCTCCGATGGCCTCCCTCTCTATTATCTCCAGGGGATCGGGGGAAGGAACGACCCGTCGCCATCCCCGTCCGGAGTCCTCTTTCAATTGAAAACCCTTTTCGCGGGCGAGGACTTCGGCCTCTTCCTCTGAATAAAAGGTACCGATCGGCTTGCTGGGATCCGAAAAATCGGGGTCATCGGTGGACACCAGCGTCTGGGTTACGACAGTGGTCACGGGTGCATCGATACCAAGCTGCGCCAGGGCCGCCGACAGGGACTGTTGAAACATGTAACCGATGAGGCCCTGGCTTTGGGCACCGCATACGTCCAGGGGCATGGCCGGCACCTGCTCGCGTGCCGCCTCGTTTTGCAGCAGAATACTCCCCACCTGGGGCCCATTACCATGGGTCAGGACCAAGCGATACCCTTTGGCCATCAGGGCAGCCAGATGTCTACAGGCACTCGCGATGTTCCTTAGCTGCTCCCCGGCAGTCCCCCGCTCCCCCGGTTTTTGTATCGCGTTTCCGCCCAAGGCGACGACCAATAATTCTCCTTTTCTCGTCATTACCATATCAGCGCCTCTCCAATAGCTTATATGTCCCACGAAGAATCCGGGGCAAACAAACGTGCCTGGACGGGCATGTCCGCCCAGTCCCCTATCTCTCGCTCGACGGCGGCTGTCAGGATATCGGCGAGGAATGACGCCTCCGGCGGGTCTAAGATTATGTGTGATTTCTGCCGCAACGAAATCATTTCCCGTCCACCCGGGAGGGGAAAGACCTCTTCACCATCAACTCCGTACGCCCGCAGGTCCCAAATGTTGAGCTGATTAAAGACGCGGGATCTCAGCCGAAGACCATCGCGAGGCACCACGACCGATACTGGTCCCTCGAGAACTACACAAATGCCGTAGAAACGTCGCAAGGGATGGCCGGTATAAAGAAAAAGCCTGTCCCCCTTTTGAACGCGAGCACCGGTACCCGGGAACCACACATATCGCTGGTCACGGCGTCGATGGCGAGCTTGCGTATAGGGACTCTCTATAGATCCGGTGATCTTTATCCAATCGGACAAGCTTCTCCACTCCCACGTACAACCGTGGTCCGGCCCGGGGCAACCGCACCCGAGCCGGTTGACCAGCACGGCGTCGACAGCTTTCGCCAACGCATAGTAAGGGGCCGGGAGCCGACATTAGGCCCGACAGAATACTCCCTGGGCGGCCGTCACTCCGGCACCTTTTTGGAATTCGTAGCCCAAAGAGGACAGGCCGCGTTCAATGGCAGCCAGGGTCGCTATTATGTCAGAAGGATTGGCAGCGCCCATGTGTCCCACCCGGAAATAATCCTGCTTGATGTCGGGATGCAATCCGCCGGCCGTAATGATTCCTTCGGACAGTATCTCGCCCACCAATTCGGGACCAACGCCGTCGGGGAAATATACCGCAGTAAGGGTCGGAGCCGCCAATTCTTCTCGGACCACGACCAAATCCAGACCCAACGCTGCCACACCACTTCTGAAAGCGCGGGCCAGGCGGCGATGGCGGGCGAAGCGTTCTTCCATTCCCTCCGCCAGTATCTGCTTAAGACTCGTGTGAAGCGCCGCCACCAGGTTGACCGCTGGAGTCCCGAAATACGCCGCGCCCAATCCCTCGTAGGCTTCCATTATCGGCAACCACTTACCGAAATCGGAGTAGTAGCTGGCCACAGGGGTCTTTCTGGAATTGAATCTTTCCATGGCCTCGGGGCTCACGGTCAAAAGCGCCAGGCCGGGTGGAACGCCGATCGCCTTTTGCGAGGCCGTAAGATGAACGTCAACTCTCCAGTCCTCGGTGCGACATTCGGCGCCGGCCGTCCCGCATACGCCGTCCACTATAACCAGTGCGCCGGCCTCTTTCGCCACCGAGGCGATACCCTCGACATCGGCCATCACGCCAGTTGAGGTGTCGACGTGGGTTATGGTAACGATCTGGAAATCCCCTTGGGCCAACGCTTCCCGCACCTCATCCGGACCCGGGATATCCCCGACCGGGGCACTCACGTTCTGAACGTCAGCGCCGTAGCGTCGCGCTATCTCCCCCATCCGATCGCTAAAATACCCGGAGTTCACCGTAAGGACTCTATCGCCCGGTTCCACGAGATTGGCCACAGCGGCATCCATCCCCAGGGTACCGCTTCCCGCTAGGATGAACGGTTGAGCCGAGGGGGCCAAAAAGACCTCCCTCATCATCTTCAGACTCTCGCCGAAGCACTCGATAAAATCGGGCGCCACGTGACTTGTGGTGGGCTGCGCCATCGACGCCATTACTTCGGGCGTAAACTCGATGGGTCCCGGTATCATGAGAAGGTTGCGTCCCTTCACTATGAAATTCCCCTTTCCATTCACGACAAAAACGACGGTCATCCAGTATATTGACGGTTCATTCCTCAATTACCTTTCTCGCAACGTATTTCCTTCCCCTGTCGATCGGCACCAATCTTCCCGATGACAGTTCCGCCAGCCATCCTTCGATCTCTTCCTGTTGGTCATAGGGAACCCAAATCCGTGCCACCACGCACGCGCCGTAATCGACACTCTCGGGAGTGAGTCCCCGGCAATGCAAACCGTACTCCAGCTCTCCCCAAAGCTCGTATGGAACGCGCAGTTCCCACGAGCTGCCGCAGACGTAGATCGCCGGGCGCGCGCGCACCAGCGCGGCTCTGCCCGCATCGCTGTAGGCGCGAACCAACCCACCTTTACCCAAAAGTGTACCGCCGAATATGCGGGATACTATCACGAGAGACTGCACGAGTTCTCTTCCCTCTAACAAGCTCAACAGGGGCATACCGGCGGTTTGCGATGGTTCTCCGTCGTCGGAGTAGCGTTCGCGCGGGATTCTGAGCCCGATACGGTAAGCGAAGGCATGATGTCCCGCGTCGGGGTGAGCCGACCGTACTTCCTCCAAAGATGCCTCCACGTCCGACTCACCTTTGACGGGTAAAGCGAGGCCGAAAAAGCGGGATCCCTTTACCCGAATTTGCGCCTCCCCCCTCCGCGAAAGACTCCGATAGCGGGGAACGTACTCGTCACTTCCCTCGTTGGGCAACCGATGCCACCTCCCGATAATTCGAAAACCTAGAATAAAGGGCTGCGGCTCCCGCGACCAATACCGCCGCCGATCCGAAGAAGCTCCAGGAGATGCCTAGGTATCCCACGATGACTCCGAGGATTATCGGTCCAACGAATTGTACCAATCGATTCCCCGTAAGCCGCAGGCCCATCGCGAGGCCGCGGTGTTCATCGTCGGCTCCTTCCGCCATCATGATCATGCTGATCGGTTGCGTCAGCGCCGTCGTGGTTCCACCCAGGGCAGCCAACAACGCCAGTGGAACCAGGGCGCCGACCAGCGGTGTTACGCCGATGGCGATCGCCCCTATCAACAACACTCCCTGCACCGTCCTGCGGGCCCCGAATCCACCGACGAGATATCCCAACGCCGGGCGAACGATCAGGGCCGATAACTGGCGGACGGATCCCAATGCACCGATGGTGCCATCGGAATATCCCATTCCCTCCAGAAACACCGGGTAAAAGCTGGTGTTGATGGAAAAGGCCCCGAGGGCACAGCCGCTTATTATTATGGACATCTGCGCCCGCGGATCCCGCAACAGCCCCCGCGCCACCTTCGCCAGCTCCCGTGCTCCTTCCGGATCGTCGGCCTTCGGTTTGGCCCGAGCCGGGGCGGTTTCGGCGGACGGCAGGAAGAGACTTATGAGGGCGACGGCGATCCCCGCCACACCAAGACCGCCGAATGCCACGGACCTGCCCAGATTGGTGGAAATCATCCCTCCGAGGAGGGGGCCGATCAAGTGACCGAAGGCGCTGGCAAAACCGAAGACAGCAAAATCGTTGGCACGACTCCCGTGGGTTCCCAAGGATGCCACGTAGGCCTGACCGGCGACTGTGATCAATATGTTCCCCACGCCCGCGATAATGGTGGCAGCCGTGATCGGTATTACTGCCGGATAACGTACCAATAGGTAGGCCGCGACCACCTCCATGGCTCATCCCACGATTATGGTGATCCGCGAACCTAAACGATCAATAATCACACCACCGGGCAGGGCGATGAATAGCGGGAAGAGGGCGTACGTCGAAACCACCAATCCGGTTACCTCTGCAGAAGCTCCCAGATCGGCCAATTGCAGGGGGATCAAAAGACGGGGCATCGTGGCCCCGGTGAAGTGCATCGCCGTTAGAATGCACATGAACAAAAGCTTTGGCTGAACGTCTCCGAACAGCAACCTGCCCGCCCTGTGCAAAAGCATATCTAGATGGCACTCTGTTCACATAGGAGGTCGCAAACCACCCGCAAGACTCCCTCGTCGTAGGGTTCCCGGGT
>CAYLPL010000034.1:5134-11463 GCA_964385545.1 uncultured Clostridia bacterium
CACATAGGAGGTCGCAAACCACCCGCAAGACTCCCTCGTCGTAGGGTTCCCGGGTTACGTGATCCGCGCGCCCTCTCAGATGCCGTGGCGCATTGGCGACCAGTACGCCGCGGCCGGCGACTTCTAGCATATCCATATCCCCCGCGCTATCTCCGACGGCCACCAGTTCCTCCAGTGGCAGACCGAGTGAGCACGATAAATATCGCAATGCCGCTCCTTTGCCGGCACCCCTCGGCAGGATCTCGATCAAAGTATCGAGCGTCCTGAGTACGCGGGCGATATCGGCGAACTCCTCGCGGAGTTCCCGCTCCAATCGCGCCCCGATCTCCGGTGGGACGCGGACCGATATCGCGTGAACTCCCTCGGGCTCGGGATTTGGCACGACGGGTATGTCAATTCGTAGCACGCGGGAGTATCTTTCGGTATCGCGATGATCGGCCGTTGCGACCGTATGTTCACCGTGGTAGACGTAGGCCACCAGTTCCCGGGCGGAGATTTCCGACAGTACGCGGGTTACCAATTCGGGATCTAGGTACAAATCCCTGAGCACGCCTCCCGCGGGGTCGCGGATGACGGCTCCGGAATTGGCCACCACCGGACCAAGGAGGTTCAACTCCCGGGCAAATTTCTTCGCCGAGGCGTAGGGACGGCCTGTGGCCAAAATGGCCACCTTCTCGCAACCTTGCACCAGTTGCACGGCCCGGCGCGCGTTGTAGCCCACTGCGCGATCTGGCCCCAGGAGGGTATCGTCGAGATCCAATGCGATCCAGCTGTACCTTTGGTCGGACACTGCACACCTCCACGTACACACCCGCTTCCGGGCGAGTTTGCATTTCAGTTTGCGTCATGATAATGCCGGCGAAGTCCCATGCCAATACCTATGCGAGACAGGATAAGGTGCAGTAAGCCGCCGATCCCCCCCACCGCCACCACCTGTCCGAACACGACGTGCGGCACCAGGACCGGGTAGGGAACTCGGGTCAGAAGCGACAGGTAGGCACTGACTCCGAAGGCGTTCAGAAGGATAGGAGGCAGGATGCCGATGAAGAAGCCGGGAGAGCGGTGAGTGAGCATGGCCGCCACCAGGGTAATCAGGCTCCCTCCGACGACATCCCAGGGGCCCAGTCCGCCGAGCAAATTGGCGAACAGGCACCCCAAAAACAGTCCCGGCACAGCGGCACCTTCGAATAGCGGCAAAACGGCGAGGGCCTCCGCCACACGGATCTGACCGGGTCCGAAACTTATGGGCCTAAAAGCATACACCGTGACTACATAGAGGGCGGCTATGAGGCCGGCACGGGCAAGATATCTCGTCGACGAGGTCAAGTCTCCTCTTCCTCCGCCTCTGGTTCCCCTTCGTCGCCCCATCGCGCCAGGTATTGGGATCGGCTCATCAACACCTCACGGGGTTTTGATCCCTGGTACGGCCCAACTATCCCGAGATTCTCCATGGTATCCACCAGCCGACCCGCCCGCGTATAACCGACCCTCAGGCGTCTTTGCAGCATGGAAACGGAGGCCTCGCCCGCTTCCATAACCACCTCGACCGCCTCGGAGAGTTTGGGATCCATGTCGTCACCGCCATCGGCGGAGGATGATTCGCTTTCCACCGACGCGACGACTTCTTCGCGGTATTCGGGTTCTCCCTGGGCACGCACGAAATCCAGCAGGCGCTCCAGATCCTCGTCCGAGAGGAAACTCCCCTGCGCCCTTATCGCCCGGTCCCGTCCCACCGGGGAAAAGAGCATGTCGCCGTGTCCCAGCAGTTTCTCCGCCCCGCCGGAATCCAAAATTGTGCGGGAGTCTGCCGAGGAGGACACCGCGAAAGCGATCCTGGAAGGGATGTTCGCCTTGATGACTCCGGTTATCACATCAACGGAGGGCCGCTGCGTGGCGACCACGAGATGAATACCCGCCGCCCGGGCCATCTGAGCCAGCCTTTGGATGGCATCTTCGACGTCGACGCGGGCGACCATCATCAGATCCGCCAGTTCGTCGATTATGATCACTATGCGGGGGATGAGAGACTCACCCCGTTGAGACGCCCTGCGGTTGTAAGCAGGTAGATCGCGCACGCCGTGTTCAGCAAAATGATGATATCTTCTCTCCATCTCCTTGACCGCCCAGGTGAGACAACCCGCCGCCTTTTTTGCATCGTTGACTACGGGAGCGAGAAGGTGTGGCAAACCGTCGTAGGCCATAAACTCCACCACCTTGGGGTCTACCAGCAGTAGTTTCACCTGATCCGGTCTGGCCTTCATCAGGATGCTCGCTATTATGCATCTTATGGAGATGCTCTTGCCGGAACCGGTGGCCCCGGCTATCAACATATGAAGTAGATCCTCCAGTTTGACCACCATGGGCTTACCGGTGATGTCGGCACCCAGGGCGACGCTCAAAAGGCTATCCGATTGTCGGAATTCCCGGCTTTCGACTATCTCTCGCAACGAAACCCCGGTGATCTCGCGATTAGGCACCTCGATCCCCACGGCCGACTTGCCGGGTACCGGGGCAACCACGCGGACTCCCGTCGTCGCCATACTAAGGGCAATATCGTCGGAAAGCGACACGATCTGGCTGACCTTCACGCCGGGGCCCGGCTGAAGATCGAAGCGTGTGACCGAGGGACCGTGGCTGATCTCCATCACCCTCGCCGTGATTCCGAAATCGGCCAGCGTCGATTCCAGCAGGCGTGCCTTGCGATTGAGCTCGCTTCGCGCGCCATCGCCCAAACCGCGAGAGGGCCCTTGGCGCCGCAGTAAACTCACTGGCGGCAGGCGGTAGCTCACGTCCGCCGGCGCGTTCGAAACCTCCGCACCCACCGGAAGCAGGCCATCCGGCTTCTCCTCGGATTCAGAGGGAGCGTCATCGGCCTTGCCGTTCCCCCCGGCTCGAGAAGAGACTATCTCCGGCTGCGGCGCATCCTCGACCGCAGCTTCGGCGACATCCCCGGATCCCGCATCCCGCTCGCCACCATCGTCCTCGGGATAGGTGCGGATGGCCACCCGCCGCTCCTCGGACTCCTCGCGAGCGCCTTTAGCGATCTTCCCTGGCCCCTCGGAACCTTTCGCGGAGTCGTCACCGGAGGAGAAGGCGCGCGCGGCAAGTCGGGACACCCCCTCAAAAAGCGCCGTCGCCATTTGCCTGGCAGGGACGTTGATCAGCAGTAGAAGCGCCACGAAGGCCCCGACGAACAGCAGCAGGGTCCTGCCGACCGGCCCAAAAGCCGCCGTAAGAGCCCAAACAACGGCGACTCCCAGGTATCCCCCTCCGCTTCTGACCATCTCGGGCTCAAAGGGGGGCAAAGATGCCTCGGTAGCCTGGTAGAAACCCGCGGCGGTCAATCCGGCAATCCCCAAACCCACGATCCGGGGTATTACGCTTCCGGGGGGGACTTGTGCCACCCACGCCACCCCGGCCAGGGCAACCATCCAGGGAAGTACCCAGGCCGCTCGACCGAAAAGGGACGTCATGAACACGCGCAGGACGCCACCGAGCGTTCCCGGGGACGGATGGTACAGTGCCAGGGCCAAGAGAATACTAAGGGCCAGCGTCAAGAGCCCCCGGATCTCGGTCCTAACTCCGCTATCCACCCTCCAATTGTCGCCCTTGCGTCTCTTGGTACCCTTTTTCTTCGAAGAAGCCATCCCTACCCCCCGAGATCGTTGTCGCGTTGCCGGTATCGTCAGCCCTCGATAGTCGCGCGTACTCTACCCGGATCTTTTTGCATATAGAAGGAAATCCTTTGGATCTACCAGTCGGACTGGCAGTCCGATGGAGCGCACCCTCTCTTCACCCATGGGCGTGGTAATGATGGTGCCTCCGGAGCCATAGACGATTCCGTACGCCATGACGATTCTTCCGCCGACTATGGTCATGACCGCGCGGCCGCTCGCTTCATCAATCCCGGTGACGTCCGCATCCGCCGCTTCACCCAGGTGACCCTTATCGCACAAACCGAGCATGCCCGCCCCGGAGCTCGAGACTTTGGCCACGAATTCATCCATCGTGAGGGCACCGTACCGCACCAAGGCCATCCCGGATTCCACGGCAACATTGCGGGGGATTCCGCCCCCGTCGGTCGATATGGCATCCACCACGAAGTTGCCGGCTTCATCCTTTCGCGTGGCACAAAGGAAGGTGGATTCCGGTCGATTCACCGGGAAACTCATGGAAACATCGGTGTCGTTATCCTTCCAGACATCCACGCCACGCGCCCCGGTTACCAGCACGGTATACCCTCCCTCGACAATCTGGACGAGGCCGTAACCTTCGGCGATCGCCTTCTCCAGGCCCGCGCGGTCCGCAGTGTAACCACCCATCTTCAGGCAATTGCGCGTCACGTGACTGGTGGGTAAGTCGTCATTTCCTATCTTTCCACCCGTCCCGTTTATTGATGCCAGATAAGACTCTGACACCAGGTTGTCTTTTCCGGCCATGGCAGCGAGACCTTCGAGCACTTCCTCGACCGGATCGTCGGTAATTCCTCTAAGGTAACTGTTGACGTGTGCGACGTGAAGGCAGTTATCCCCCGCCAGCTCGATCGCTTCGAGTAGGCCACCGAGGTGACTACCCGTCTCCGTGGTACCCACGTGGAAGGCGACATACGACTTAACCTCGTTCGCCAATTCGATGAAACGTTGCGTCGCCCGGGGGCTGGAGGGATCGTGTCCTCCGATCAACTTGATGCCTATTGAGCCCTCTATTAGCGAATTGCGGATGAGGCGCAGGCCCTCTTCACGATCGGGCGCACTGTCCGGGTACGCCGGCATGACCTGAAGGGCCGCGATGTTGAGACCCGCGCCCACCTCCGGAGCCGCCCGTAGGACTTTCGCGCCGTCGGCCATGTCCAAGGCAGTACAGACCCCGGCTCGAGCCATCATCCGATGGGCCGGCCCCCGAATGTGTACGTGGGTATCGATTACCCCGGGGATCGCCGTAAGGCCTTCCAAATCCACCATTTCGGCGGCATCGGCGGTCGGTAGGGACTCTCCGACTTCGACCACTTTCCCCCCGCCTATCCCTAGGTCCGTCACGGCATCTACCCGGTTTTGCGGATCCACGATCCTGGCATTTCGCAGCAAAAGATCGTATTTCACGTCGAATCCATCCTCCCCCTCCCGGTCATTCGCCGGGCACGGTTTTGAGAGTCCATTTCAACGATCGTGCGGGGTTTCCTCCCGATAATCCCCGCATTACCCGAGACTGCGAACGACCAGGGTGACCGCACCGAGCAGCCAAAGATAAGGTGTGAAGTGGTGCAACTGTCCCCTTTTGAGTTTACCCACCACGAGTTTCAAAGCGAGATAGCCGACGATGGCCGCCGCGGCGACGCCGGCCAACAATCCGGGCAACATCGTCGAGTCTTCCACCAGTGCACGCGAAGCGGCAGGGAGATCGAGAACCAGTGCCCCGAGGATGGCCGGGACGCTCAGCAGGAACGAAAAGCGAGCGGCTTCATCGCGGGCAAGGCCCAAAAGCAGTGCCGCGAATATGGTCATCCCGGACCGGGAAATCCCGGGGATTACCGCCATTGCCTGGGCAAACCCCATCAGCACGGCCCCGCCGATCGTCAAAAAGTGCCCCCTCGGCTCTCGACCGCGCGTGAACAACAGGATAAGGCCGGTGAAAAGCCACGCCCAAGCCACCGTGTCCACGGTCCACAGCCGATTCACGATCACGTCCTCCAGGGGGAGGACGGCGGCGGCAGTAACCAAGGTGGCAAACAAGATGGTGAAGCCCCGGTAGAAGTCGGAGCGCGCGAGCACTCGAACTGGCTGATCACGCTCCACGACCAGCGAGTAAACGCCACTACCCACGGCTCGAACTATGCGGAATGCATCGTTCCGATAGAACACGAGGACTGCAATGAGCGTCCCCCCGTGAACTGCCACCTCGAGCGTTATACCGGGGAAATCCACGTCCAAAACGTGCTGGAGGAAGACGAGGTGACCCGAACTACTGACGGGTAGGAACTCGGTTATTCCCTGCACTATCCCGATGATCACC
Source organism: uncultured Clostridia bacterium (assembly GCA_964385545.1). Taxonomy (GTDB): domain Bacteria; phylum Bacillota; class Sulfobacillia; order SLMV01; family SLMV01; genus CSSED11-154. The sequence continues at coordinate 11,144 of CAYLPL010000034.1, forward strand.
AAAAGCGGTAGGCCCACCCGCGTCTCCCTCCCGAGGGATCAGAAGCGATCCCCTTACTGCCGACCCCTAGCGCGGGATATCTCCAGGATCACCGGCACTATCATGGGACGCCGGTGAAGCTTTTCGTAAATGAAACTGGAAAGGCTCTTACTGAGGTTTAGTTTGGCCTGATTGCGATCCTCTATCTGATAATCGCAACGCTCGAGCCAGCGAATCACGGAGTCGCGCGTCTCCTCTAAGAGATCCTCGGAGTCCCGAATGTAGACGAAACCACGAGAGATTATCTCGGGTCCCGATATCACCTTCCCGCTCTCTTCGTC
>CAYLPL010000035.1:0-3822 GCA_964385545.1 uncultured Clostridia bacterium
CGGCCACCCTGCGACCAATGTCGCGGTGTCCGCTCTCTTCGGCAGGCCCCAGCTCCCGCATCGGTCCCAACACGGCCACGCGCCGTCCCTTTGTGGAGATGGACGACAGGGTGTCCAGAGCCGCCGAGCAGGAAGTAGGACTGGAGTTGTACGCGTCGTGCAGTATCGATACTCCGGCGCAGCGGATCCATTCCGACCGCATTTCAGTCGGTTGGAAGTTCTGCAGGCCATATGCGATACCTTCGGGCGATATGCCGATTGCGGTTCCGGCGGCCCCGGCCGCGAGGGCGTTCGCCACGTGGTGTTCTCCGGGTAGTCGTAAGGCTATCGGCAGACTGACGCCATCCAAGCGGTGAAGGGTAAAACGGGCGCGGGCACATTCGTCCATCGCGAAGTCTTCGGCCCAAATTCGGGGCATGTCGAACCCATCGTGTTTGCCGGATGGAAAGTATAAGAACGGACGAGCGGGCCCTGCATTCAACATATGTTTCGCGAACTCATCTTCCCCGTTTATTACCGCCCAACCGGAGGGCGGGAGTTTTTGGAACAGTTCCGACTTGGACTCGGCCAGGCGCTCCCGGGTGCCGAAGAACTCGAGATGCGATTCCCTTACATTCGTCAGGATACCTAGGTTGGGCTTGATCATCTCTACCAGGTAGCGGACATCGCCGGGTTTTCTCATTCCGATTTCCTGAACCAGGCCCGCATGTCGCGAACCCAGACTAAGCAGGGTCAAAGGGGTTCCGATTTCGGTGTTAAAATTGCCGGGATTGCGCAGTATTTCGCCGCGTTCCTCCAGGACGGCGGATACCATGTCTTTCGTAGTGGTCTTCCCCACGCTACCGGTGATCGCGACGCACACGATGTCGAAGCGACTGCGGTGCCAGGCAGCCGCCTCGCCCAGGGCGAGCAACGTATCCTCCACCCGGACGATCGGAAGCGCTAGATCGTTGCCAGCGGCAAAGTCTCTATCGACCACCGCGACCGCGGCCCCGGCTTCTTTGGCCTGGGGCAGGAAATCGTGGCCGTCGACATTATCACCGCGCAGAGCAAAAAAGGCATCGCCCGGTTGAGTAACGCGGCTGTCGACAGACACGCCGCTGATCCGGATGGAATCGCCTTCGGTCCCGTTTAACGAAGCATTCATGGCGTCGGCGAGTTGTTTCGCGGTAAATAGAAATGGGTCGCCACTCGGCATGCTCCTGAGAGGTCTCATCGAGACCGCTCCCCCCTTTGGCTTCGCAATAGCGATCGGGCAACGGCCCTGTCGTCGAAGTCTATCGTTTCATGCGCAAATATTTGATAGGTCTCATGTCCCTTCCCGGCGATAACTACGACGTCCCGGGACGTGGCGATATCTATGGCCCGTTCGATGGCCCGGCCCCGATCCACCATGATCTCGTAGGAACTTCCGGCGGGGATGCCCTCTACCACCTCGCGCGCGATCAGTTCGGGATCTTCGCTTCGCGGATTGTCGGAAGATACGATGACGTAATCGCCAAGCTGCGCCGCGATCTTCCCCATCACCGGCCTCTTGCCGCGATCCCTATCTCCCCCACACCCGAAGACCACGATGATCCGCCCATCGGTCAATTCGGATACCGCCGCCAGCAGGTTCTCCAGTTCGTCCGGAGTATGGGCAAAGTCCACCACCACCATGGGATCTCCCTCGGAGCCGGAGATCACCTCGAATCTGCCGGGAACGGGAGTGGCCGAAGACAATGCGGAGGCCGCGACCTCGGCGGGGATACCGACACAGTGCGCCGCGGCCGCGGCCGCGGTGGCGTTGTAGACGTTGTATCTTGCGGGAAGATTTAAGGAAACCGCCGCCCGGCTGCCGTCGGGATAGTACAGATTGAACCTCGATCCTCCGAGGGAGAGGCTTACGTCGCGGGCCACCATATCTCCTCCCTCGAGACCGAATTCCAAAACGTCTACCGGACACGCCTCGCGCATGATGCGGGATGCGGGATCATCGGTATTTACCACGCCGCGCGGGGGTGGCGCGACTTCGCCGCGCGCTCCGAGATAGGAGAACAGGATGGATTTCGCGCGCGCGTAATCTTCGATGTCTTTGTGGAAATCGAGATGTTCCGGGGCGAGATTGGTAAATAGTGCGATGTCAAATTCGCAGGCGGCCACCCGCCCGAATACCAAAGAGTGCGAGCTCACCTCCATTACCGCGGCCTCATCTCCCGCCTCGCACATGGCGGCAAAAGAGCGCGATAGATCTGGCGCCTCGGGAGTGGTCAGGGTCCCGGGCAGCTCATTTCCACCTATCACCGTACCGAGAGTCCCGATGTAGCCGGTGGGGATACCGGCGGTCTCGAGGACGTGCCGGATTAGGCTCGAGGTGGTGGTCTTACCGCTCGTGCCGGTGACGCCGATGAGGGTGAGCTCCCGGGTGGGGTTGCCGAAGAAGTGTTCCGAAGCATGGGCCAGGGCGATCCGGGAGTTAGAAACCCTAAGCTGCGGAATACCGGGGACCGTATCCAGCGGATGCTCTACCAGCAGGGCCGCCGCCCCGCGTTCGACTGCCTCAGCAGCATAATCGTGACCATCTACATTCAAGCCCACCAGGCAGGCGAACAGGTCGCCGGGATTCACGGAGCCGGAATGGTAGGACAGACCGGTGATCTCGCCATGCGGCTCACCGTGCATTTCGGGTTTCATATTTGGAATTCGTTCCAACAACTCCAACAATGTGGTCAGTTTCACCGGTCGCTCGAGGTACCCGGGGTGCGGACATCTGGGGCACCTCTACCCCCTTTCGATAATTCCCCGGTTCTACCGATCTATCGATCGTCGGGGTCCAGATGCAGTCGAATGACAGAGCCCGACGGGACGTTCTTACCGGCCAGGGGATTCTGGCGACTAATCGGGCCCGATCCGGATACCTCGACCCGAAGTCCCGCTTCACTCAGGATTTCCACACCCTCGCGGAGGGTCTTGCCCGCGACGTTGGGAACCGTAACCATGTCCGGATCGTCGACCGGCTCCTCCACTACCTCCGGATACAGTATGACGCGGCTTCCCGGCTCCAGGATGATCCCGGGAGGAGGGAATTGATCGACAACCCTTTCGCCCTCGTCGTTGGGAGCACCTTCGAGGTCCATTTCCTCCAATTCCGCGAGAGCCGCCTCCAGGCCCTTGCCACGCAGGTCGGGGACTACCACATCGTCGGGATCATCCTCAGAACCCTCCGGGGTGGAAGTCTCCGACTCGGTTTCCTCGTTTACCCTCATTTCCTCGGGGAAATCCGGGGGGATCTCCATATGTCGCAGCGCTTCGGCGACCACTTCACGGAAGATGGGCGCCGCCACGACACTGCCGAATCGATCCTCCTTGGGTGCATTCACCGCGACGAAACACAGTAGGGCAGGTTTGTCCGCGGGAGCGAAACCGACGAAGGTGGATATGAATTCCTCCTCGGACACGGCACCCCCCACGGTCTTTTGGGCGGTCCCGGTCTTTCCACCCACCTCGTAACCGGATATGCGGGCGGCGGATCCGTTTCCCTCGCGAACCGTGTATACCATGAGATCTTGTACGGTGCTGGCCGCCTCCGACGAGATTACCCGCCGCACCACCTCGGGTTGCACCATCGTTTCCCGCCCGTCTTCGTTCATGCGATCGACGACGAGGGGACGCATGAGCTCTCCCCCGTTTGCGATGGCGGAGACGGCGACGGCGAGTTGCAATGGCGTCACCGCCAAGGTCTGCCCGTAAGACATGACTGCCAGGTCGACCGGCCGCGCCGAATCTCGGGGTGGAATGATCGAATCCGCCTCGCCCGGCAGGCTAATTCCGGTCGTTTCGGTA
>CAYLPL010000035.1:3832-11423 GCA_964385545.1 uncultured Clostridia bacterium
TCGTAAAGACCGACGGAACGAGGGTAATCGTAGAGTCTCTCGAGACCCAATCGTTCGGCGACAGGGGCGAGGACGAGGTTGGACGAAGGGGCGGGGCCGGTGCGAAACTCGTTGTCGCCCAAAGAGCCCCGACCCCAGTTTCTGATGGGCGCCCCCGGTACTCTCCGGTAACCGGGACCCTTGAACTCGGTGTCCGGCTTGATCAGTCCGGCGTCGATGGCGGCCGCCGCGGTTATAGATTTGAATACCGATCCCGGATGATCGGGGACGGAAATGGCCCCGTTTTTCCACGCCGAGGGATCGGTCTCTTCCCAGTGGTTGGGATCGAATCCCGGATTTGAAGCCATCGCCAGGATTCTTCCACTGGACGGTTCCATGAGAATAACCACGCCACCCTCGGCACTTTGCTCCTCTACTACGCGGGAAAGCTCTCTTTCCGCCACATACTGCAGCACTTCATCTATCGTCAAATAAATGTCGACTCCGGGAGTTGCGGGCTCGTGGCTGTAAATTGCCTTGGGAACCTCGCGATTGTCGGCATCGAATTCAACCCTGATCCTACCTCGCTCGCCCCGCAATTCGTCATCGAAAGAATGCTCCAGACCCTCGAGCCCCTGGTTATCGATGCCGGAAAACCCCAGTATCGAGGCGGCCAAATCCCCCTTGGGGTAAAACCGCTCGCTTTCACGGGTGAAGTGGAGTCCGCGTAGACCCAACTCACGCACAGCATCCGCCACTTCCGCAGAGAGCTTGCGGCGTAGCCACACGAAGGAACTGGCGCGCGTGAGGCTTCCTTGGAGCGTTTCGGTGGGCATATCAAGTAGGGGCGACAGCACATTGGCCGTCATTTGGGGGTCGACGACCTCGGTGGGTACGGCGTACAGCGAGTCGACGTCGACGCTCATCGCCAGCTCGGAGCCGCGGACGTCGTGGATCGATCCTCGACGGGAATCCAAAGTGATCTCGCGAATCCGGAAATCCTCGCCCTCCTCGGCGAGATGCTGCCCGCGGACGAGCTGGATATAGCCGAGTCTGCCCACGAGCATGGCCAGGGCCAAAAGAAACAAGACCAGAAGATGAAGCACCCTATTGCGAAGGGTAATGCTGGGGGATCGCATGCCGGGGTCGAACCTCCCGATAAGGCACGGTGAGATTTGCCGTCCTCCGTATTAATTGTGGGCTTCCACGGGTGCGGAACCCTTGAGCCAGCGGATGACCCAATCTCCAAGGCCACGAAGACTCGCCATCTGAACCGTGGAATGTCCCGGATCCTCTAACTTCAATACTATACGCGAAGAGGAGTCCGAAGGGGAAGACGATCTGTCCGAATCCTCGGAGGCGACGAGGTTTCTATCGACGGGTGAAGCAGTAGAAGCGAGGATTGCCGGAGCCTCCTCAACCCGGCCGTCGGTCGAAGCCGAGGAAACGGGTATCATTCCCATCTCCGAGGCCGCCCCGGCGATTCTCTCGGGATCCTGGAGGGAGGCAACTCGGGATTCGAGGGCATCGGTGTGAGTGCGTGCTTCTCGAAGCTCGGCCTGAAGCTGCACCATCTCGTAGCCGCGATCGGCGATGGCGGCACGACAGGCTACCACACCTACGGCCATCGCGAAGATCAACAGGATGGATCCCAGCGTCTGAAATGTCCGCAAAAACGATTTTATATCCCTGCGACGAATCGCTTTGTTCTTGGGCCGACTTTTCGCCCTGGCGCGGCGAGATGCCGGGTCAACCTTGGGTTTTCTCCGCCCCGGGTTCCTCTTGGGGCGTCGCCGTGACTGCCTTTCGGGATACCCGGGATATGTTCTTTGTTCCATTTCCCTCGCTGTCACTGCCATCGGGAAGACTCCCTCCTCTCTCGCAAAACCTCCGAAGCATCTCGAATCAGTTCTATCGCTCGCAACTTGGCGGATCGGCTTCGAGGATTCTCTAGCACTTCCCCGTCGCTCGGCGTCACCGGATGACGGGTGAGATCGTGGACGACGGGGCCTCCACAGGCGCATACCGGCAACTGGGGTGGACAGCGGCACTCGCGAGACAGGTAACGGAACAGGCGCTTGACCGGCCTATCTTCCAGGGAATGAAAAGTGATTACCGCCATCCTGCCACCGGCGGTGAGTGACTCGACGAAGTCCATCAATCCCTCTTCGAATGCCTCGAGTTCCCGGTTTACCTCCATCCTCAAGGCCTGAAAGGTTCTGCGGGCGGGATGGGGCCCGTCTCTGCGAGCCGATGCGGGTATCGCGGCCTTAATCGTGTCCACCAGCTCGCCCACGGTGTACATCGGTCTTTTGCACACTATGAATTTGGCTATGCGCGAAGCCCATCGTTCTTCCCCGTAGATCGCGATAATACGGGTGAGATCGCCCTCGGAATAATCGTTTACGACGTCCGACGCGCTCAGCGGCGAATCCATGTCCATCCTCATGTCCAAAGGAGCGTCCCGGTCGGCGTAGCTGAAACCGCGGCGCGGTGTATCCAACTGATGGGAGCTGACGCCCAGATCGAGCAGGGCGGAATCGATCAAACCGACTCCCAATTCCTCGAGGTGCCGATGGACGTTTCGCCAATCACCCCGGACGAATTCAACCCTGGGGCGTACGTCAGCGAGTACACCCCGGGCGTGCTGCAGCGCCTCGCCATCTCGGTCGATGGCTATCAGGAGTCCATCTTCGTCCATCTTCTCCGCCACCGCGAGCGCGTGTCCGCCTCCGCCGACGGTTCCATCGACGTGGACTCCCTTAGAGCGAGGTTGCAGTATTTCGATGATTTCTTTAACCATGATCGGTCGGTGATACGTCACAGTAGTGACCCCAAATCCGTCAGTTCTTCAGCCAACTCCTCGTAACTGGCTTCGGTGGAATCTTGGAATCGCGACCACTCTTCGTTGCCCCAGATCTCGATGCGGGCTCCCACGCCAATGATGACGGCTTCTTTGCCCAAATCGGCGTACTCGCGAAGATTATTCGGTATCAGGGCGCGTCCCTGGGAGTCGAAACTCATTTGGGCCGCGCCGGAAAAGAACAGGCGGACGAAGGCGCGGGCGTCGGAACGTGTGAAGGGCAACTGCCGCAGCTTCTCCGTGATACTCTCCCATTCTTCGAGGGGATATATGAACAGGCACTGGTCCAGACCCTTGGTCATAACGAACTCGGTTCCGAGTTCTTCGCGGAACCGAGCCGGCACCGTGATCCGACCCTTTTCGTCCAAATTGTGCTGGTATTCCCCCATGAACATCGATGCCGACCCCCGAGTGTCCTCCCCAATTCCCCACTTTACTCCACCCGTCTCCACTCACTGTATTCTCCGCTCCACGGAAAAGTCCTTCAAATAAAACGGGGAGATTCCGAAGAATCTCCCCTGCGGAGAAATTATTGGGTTTTGGCACTCAGGGTAAACCTATCTCTGTCAGATCAGAAGTTTCGCGTATCGTCGTCGACCGGGCGTCCCAAGACCGCCGTATTGCATGCCGGACATACCACCCAGTTGGACGACAACGTTTGGTCGGACGGTTCCGATGGTGGATTGACCACCATTATTCCCTGGCGTCCGCAGCGATGGCATACGTACTCGACCGCGATCTGCTCGGTGCTTATCATAATCATCCGATCCCTCTTTCCCAATTCCGGGGGGCTTTCCCCGAAGATTCCGGTTTGTTCGGATGCACGCCTGGATTTGACTGTGGTCCCGGAAGTACCTGGTCTTCCAAAGGGGAAAATCTGCACGACTCCCTGCGACGGAACGCCGCCGTAGACAGGCTTTATGCTTCAATTTGTCGTGGGGTTTTGGTCTTTCGAAAGTGGATTCGGAAATGGTGGAGGTTGTGAAACCGAGGCACTCGACGCATCCGCAATTGCGGTCAAATACAATGGAGGGCACTCGGTCCAATGGGGTCTCCTCCTCAACTCATCGTTACCTACTCTATGCTTCGCCGTCGTCGGAGGAATACCTGCCGTCATCCGTCACGGTCTTCAACTCGATCCTTCATCCATTCTTCAAGCAACTGCTCTGCCCTGTCGCATTCCCGATCCGCGTGGATCCAGTGTATATCGGGTTCTTTACGAAACCATATGAGCTGGCGTTTGGCGAAATTCCTGGTATTCTTCTTGGTCAGCTCGATGCATTGCGCCAAATCGATTTCCCCGTCCAAATATGCGGCCACCTCGCGATAGCCCAACGCCTGTGATGCCGTCGGCCCCAGGTTGGGGAATCTCCGAAGAATGTCTCGAACCTCCTTTACGAGTCCCTCGCGGAACATTTCCTCAACCCGCAGGTCTATGCGGCGATAGAGCTCGTCGCGCGGCAACCAAAGTCCCATAAGTAGCACCGGATATGCGGGGCGCTTCGGCGTTCTTTGCCGCCACGCGGTCATGGTAATCCCCGTCAGGTGATAAACCTCGATAGCCCTCACGATACGCCGGAGATCATTGTGATGGAGGCGTTGCGCACTCGGGGAGTCGATCGATTGGAGCATTCTATGAAGGGTCCCGGAACCATCTGTTTCTTCTCGTTTGCGCAAAGATCGGCGTAATCCTTCATCTGCGCCCACCGAGGCCAGCGGGTAATCGTACAGCAGGGTGCGGATGTAGAGTGCGGTACCTCCTACCAGAAAGGGTGTCTTTTCGCGACTCCAGATTTCCCGCAACGCCTCCTCGGCCAACTCCTTGAATTGGCCCGCGCTGAATTCCTCGTCCGGATCCAGAATATCGATTAGGTGATGGGGAACCTCGGCTCTTTGTTGTGGGGTCGGCTTGTCCGTACCGATGTCCATTCCTCGATACACCGCCATGGAATCGGCGGATACTATCTCACCGCGAAATCTTCGGGCGAGTCGCAAACTCAGTCCCGTCTTCCCCACGGCCGTGGGTCCGACTATACTGACCACAGGCGGCTTCGCGTTCATCGGTTCCTCCGAAACAGTCGCTCGATCTCACCGCGACCTATGTGGATGACGGTCGGTCTTCCGTGCGGACAGACGGCCGGGGTTTCCAACCGGCCCATTTTCCGTAGTAATCCGCGGATCTCTGCGTCGGCGAGGGATTGCCCCGCCTTCACCGAGGCGCGACACGAGGCGAAAGCGGCTGCTGCGCGTGTCACACCGGTGGTGGTAGAACTGCCCTGACCGAGTCGCTCCAACACCTCGATCAATGATCTCGCGGGCACCGGCTCTCCGGCCGCGATGGGTACGGCACGCACTACCAAGGCGTCGGGACCGAATCCTTCGACCTCGAAGCCCGACTTGCCCAGCACGTCCCCCCATTCGTTCCAAAGCCGCAAGGAATCGGGATCGAGATCCAATACCAAAGGTGAAGCCAGCTTCTGCGCCGGGGGGTCGTCTTCTTCCATCGCGGTCAGGAAGGCCTCGTAGTAGAGACGTTCGCACGCCGCATGTTGGTCGATCAGGTACAATCCGCCGGGACCCCGGGCAACGATGTAAGAATCCAATACCTGTCCCATGGGCTCCAACGAGGCGTAAAGGCTGCTCGCGCGAACCTCTCCCGGTGCAGAACGCAAAGACTCGTAGGTCATCTGCTCTTCGGCAACGACATGGCCGCGATCCCCCGCCACCGGCTTCGCCTCATCGGTTCCCGATCGGGGAATATCCCAGCGGGATACCTTCATCGATAGCAACGCTCCCTGAGTTCTCCGGTATAGTCTGCCGGCCAATTCTCGCTCGTCGTGAAACCTCACGCGACGTTTGGCGGGATGCACATTCACATCCACCCGGTCGCTTCGGACGTTGAGGGTAACGATCGCCACCGGGTGACGTCCCACCGGGGAGAAGCCCTCGTATGCCCTCTCCAGCACCGCCTGGAAGGGGGGATGCATTATGGCCCGACCGTTGAGGAGAAAGTACTGCCGGTCTCGTCGGGAACGGGTCAAGTCGGGAGGACCGATGAATCCACCTATTATGGAGTTGTCTTCAACGTCCAAGGGAAGGAGTCGCGCGGCGAAATCTCCGTCGAATACCTCGGCCACGGTTTGCAGTAGATCGCCTGTTCCCGAGGTGAAAACCAACTCTCGGTCTGCGGACGTGAGACGAAAGGACACCGTCGGGTTCGCGAGGGCAAGTTCCCGGACGCGCGTCGCGACGTGTGATGTCTCCACTCCCGGGTTGGCGAGTTGGTCGCGGCGCACAGGGGTATTGAAGAATAGATCCGATACCTCGACCCGTGTCCCCTGGGGTCCCATCCACGGCTTCACGCCCTCCACCCGGTCACCCTCGGCCGCCAAGTGGGCACCTTCCGACATACCCCTGGCTCTGGAGCGAATTTCCAAACGGGAGACGGCGGCGATGCTGGCTAGAGCCTCGCCGCGGAACCCCAGGGTGGATACGGACCACAAGTCATCGGAGGACAGCAGCTTGCTGGTGGCGTGGGATTGCACCGTCAACAGCATGTCTTTGGGGTGAATGCCGACACCGTCGTCGCCAACCGCAATGTGGCCAACCCCGCCACTTTCGATGTCTATCACGATTCGCGAGGCTTCCGCATCCAGGGAATTCTCCACCAGTTCCTTCACGACCGATGCGGGCCTTTCGATTATCTCCCCCGCGGCTATGCGGTTTACGATGTTCCGCGGGAGTACCCGGATCCTCTTTCGATCATTCATCCCGTTGACCGCCTCTCCCGGCTTTCGTATCGCCGAACAACGAAACCTGCCGTGGGGTCTTTGCGCCGCGCATTTCCTCGAGGTACAAAGAATCGGAGACTTCCGCCATGACCTCGGGAACGGCACTGATCTCTTCCAATCCGTCGAGGATCTCGCGAGCTCGTCCCAGCGCCGCCCGGGGAAGGCCAGCCAACCGCGCCACATGAACACCGTAACTCTCATCGGACGGTCCGGGTACCACCTTGCGTAAGAAGACGACATCTTCGCCGTCTTCGCGGACCGCCACGGAACAGTTGAAGACCCCGGGGCAAAACTCCGCCAGGCGGGTGAGCTCGTGGTAATGGGTCGCGAATAGGGTGCGGCAACCCAGTCCCGGCGAAATCCGCAGGTATTCGCAGGTAGCCCACGCGATGCTGATGCCGTCAAAGGTACTGGTACCTCGCCCCACTTCGTCCAGGATGACCAGGCTGCGCGGCGTGGCGTTATTGAGGATATCCGCCACTTCCGTCATCTCGACCATGAAGGTGCTGCGACCGCGGGTCAGATCGTCCGCAGCGCCGATGCGGGTGAATATCTTATCCACCCGGCCTATGCGAGCGGATTGCGCCGGCACGAAACTGCCCATCTGTGCCATCACCGCGATGAGGGCCACCTGGCGCAGATACGTCGACTTTCCGGACATGTTCGGCCCCGTGATCACGGCGAAGGTCCGACTCAAGGGATCCAACTGGCAATCGTTGGGCACGAAGTCCGGTTCCGTGCGTTCCAAGACGGGGTGGCGACCGGCCACGATGGAAAGATCGCCACTTTCGTCGACCACCGGACGACAGTAATTGTGTCGAGCGGCCGTCTCTGCCCAGCTCAAATAGACGTCGGTGCGGGCCAGCAAAGAGACGGTGGCCTGCATCCTCTCGCGTTTCAGGGCCACTCGAGAGCGCAGGGTACGAAAGACCTCGTATTCCAGGTCCGCGAGACGATC
>CAYLPL010000036.1:0-10700 GCA_964385545.1 uncultured Clostridia bacterium
GCTCTGACCACTGAGCCATGGGCCCGACCAGGCCTCGCCTACGTCAGAAGATTGGCTCCACGGGTAGGACTCGAACCTACAACCCTCCGGTTAACAGCCGGATGCTCTGCCATTGAGCTACCGTGGAGCGTAAAGATCTTCAACGAGCACAGACCATTATAGAATCAGCCCCTGCGGGCGTCAACCCTCATTCCATGTAGTCCTTGAGGGAAGTGCTACGCTTGGGATGTCGCAGCTTGCGAAGCGCCTTCGCCTCGATCTGGCGGATGCGTTCCCTGGTAACGCCGAACACCTGTCCCACTTCTTCCAGGGTACGAGATCTTCCGTCATCGAGACCGAACCTCAACCGAAGGACCTTCTCTTCACGATCGGTTAGGGTATGAAGCACTCCCTCCAGCTGGTCCTTGAGGAGGGCGAAGGAAGCGGCGTCCGCCGGCTCTTGGGCTTCTTCGTCGGGAATGAAATCTCCCAGGTGACTGTCTTCCTCTTCACCGATGGGAGTCTCGAGGGAGACGGGCTCTTGGGAAATCTTCATGATCTCGCGGACGCGCTCGGCGTCGAGATCCATCTCGCGCGCTATCTCTTCGGGAGTGGGCTCTCGGCCCAGCTCCTGGAGAAGCTGACGCTGAATCCGTATCAGCTTGTTTATCGTTTCGACCATATGCACCGGAATGCGAATGGTGCGGGCCTGGTCGGCGATGGCCCGGGTGATGGCCTGGCGTATCCACCAGGTCGCATAGGTGCTGAACTTGTAGCCCTTGCGGTAGTCGAACTTCTCGACGGCTTTCATGAGGCCCAGGTTTCCTTCCTGGATCAGATCCAAAAAGAGCATGCCCCGACCAACGTAGCGCTTCGCTATACTGACCACCAGGCGCAAGTTGGCCTCGACCAGCTTCTTCCGAGCCCATTCTTCGCCATTTGCTATTCTCTTGGCCAGATCCACTTCTTCTTCGGCGCTGAGCAGATTAACTCGACCGATCTCCTTGAGATACATCCGAACCGGATCATCCAACGAGATGCCCTCGGGCAAATCCAGGTCATTCACCGCTTCGTCTTCGACTTCCGCCGGATCCCCCTCGATATTAATACCCTCGTCTCGGATCTTCTGATAGATCTCCTCGATTTCCAATACCTCGAGATCTACTTGTTCGAGGGCATCCATTATGTCCTGATACGCCAGGGTACCCCGGTCTTTGCCCTCGTCCAGTAACTCCTGGACTTCAGGTAGATTGAGATATTCTTTATCGCCACCGGTTTCCTCGGCGCTCAAGTTCTTCCCCTCGTTTCTCATTTCATCGTCTTTCGGTTCCAGGACACTCAAAACCATCACTCCCGCTGCCCGCGTTTACTTCTCCAAAGGTCATCCGATCCCTGCAGTCTTCCCAAGAGTTCCGCCTGTTCCCGCAGAAGTCCCGGGGGGATAGGCTCACCCCGACGTTGCAGGTCCGCGACCTGTCTTCGCAATTCTTCCAGTTTACCTTTGATACTTCTCTTCTTCAAGAGGGCTACGCAATCCTCGAAGACTCTATCGTCAGCTTTCGAATCCGATGTCTCCATCATGATCCTCGCCAATTCCGCCTTGGTTCGCTCATCCCCGTCGCCGATCATTATTCCCGCCAACCGATGCGGATCCTGCACCTCAGACTCGAATATGACGCCGGCCAGAGACCCGTAGAGATGGCTGCGGAAATCCGCCGCCTTCAGGCACCCTCGTCCCCGGGCCAAATACTCCGGGTGGCGCAACATCATTGAGATTACTGCCCTTTCCGCCTTCAACTGGCCCGGACCGACATCTTCATCGACATCGGCCATTGCCGGGCGCTCGCCGGTTTCGGGGCGGCCGTCACGGCGGGAGCGTCGGCGTTGCCGGCGGGCCCGGCGCAAACCGGCGCGAACTGCCTCTTCGGAGATCCCGAGATCCTCGGCTATCCTCCGGATTTGATCCCCCTGCACGATGGGGTCCTCTTCGGCAGCGATTATCTCCACCATCATCTCCACGGCATCCGCCTTGCCCCGGGCGCTGCGCAGATCGACCGAATTCTTCGCGTGTTTCCAGGCGAATTCGAAGAATTCAGCCGCCTCTTTTACCGCTCGAGAGAATCTCTCGGGACCATCCCCCGCGGACAGTACATCGGCGGGATCTCGACCCTCATCGAATTGCATGACGCGGAGGTCCACACCGCAGGATGCAAAACTCGCATAGCTTCGGAGCGCCGCCCTGGATCCCGCTTCATCGCCGTCGAAGGCAGCCAATGCTGTCCGGGTGTATCGGGCAAGAATTCGGGCCTGATTTGCCGTCACAGCCGTTCCCATGGCGGCTACCGTCTCTCTCCAGCCCTCCCGGGCACAGGCGAGGACATCCATGTATCCTTCGACAATTATGGCCCTATCCCTTCGGCGTATTTCCTCCCGCGCCGCATCCAGTCCGTACCACACATCACCTTTGGCGAATACGGGGCTTTCGGGAGAGTTTATATACTTGGGCTCCTCTTCGGCCAGAGTCCGCCCGGCGAAGGCCATTACCCTACCCTGGATATCCTTTATCGGAAAGATCAGTCGATTTCTCATCAGGTCGTAATATCTACCACCGCTGGATCTTCGAACCAAACCCAGTGCCTCAGCCGCCTTAAGATTAAATCCCTCTCGTTTCAGGGCGTCAGTCAACGACGACCAATCACCCCGGGCGAAGCCTAGCCGATACTCTTTGGCAAGCTGCCCGTCCACACCGCGGGAGGCCAGATAATCCCTCGCTGTCTTTCCTTCGTTCCCGGCGAGGGAGCGCTCGAAACGGGCCGCAGCAAATTCCGCGACCCGCAGGAGATAATCCCGCACCCTTCGGGAGCGCGAGACCTCCTCGCGGGATTCTCCGCTCGGGGCCAATTCCACCCCCGCCCGTTCCGCCAAATGGCGCAAGGCCTCGGGAAACTCCATACCCTCAATCATCATGATGAAGTTGAATACGTCGCCCCCGGCACCGCATCCGAAACAATAAAAGAGCTGACGATCCGGGGACACCGTAAAGGACGGGGTCCGTTCCTCGTGGAAGGGACAAAGACCCACGAGATTGCTCCCCCTCTTGCGAAGGGTGACGTATTCAGAGACGATCTCCGCCAGATCACTCAACTCTCGCACTCGATCGACGCTCTCGTCGTGGGCCAAGATCGACACCCTCCCCAGGACAAAATCCATCATTATGAAAGATCACGAAAAACTGGGGCCCATGCCCCAGCCAGAATCCTACCACGCACTATCGTTCGCGCCCGGGGGTGGTGTTTCCTGCATCACTTTTGCCGACCACCCCCGAGATTGTTTTCCCCATTTCCGCGGCCGTTACTCCTCGGATCTCAGTGATGCCTGCGCAGCCGCGAGGCGCGCTATGGGAATTCGATACGGAGAACAGCTGACATAATCCATTGCCACCCTATGGCAGAAATCGATGGAGCGCGGATCACCGCCATGTTCTCCGCATATGCCGACCTTGAGACCATCACGGGCCTTCCGTCCCCGTCTCACTCCCATCTGTATCAGTTCTCCCACTCCCTTGACGTCCAGCACGGAAAAGGGATTGTCATCCAGGATGCCGTCCGCCAGGTACTGATGGAGGAATTTGGCCTCAGCATCGTCCCGGCTGAAACCGAACACCGTCTGCGTTAAGTCGTTGGTGCCGAAGGAGAAGAACTCGGCCTCGGCCGCTATCTCCCCCGCGGTTATGCAGGCCCGGGGAACCTCGATCATGGTCCCCACCGAGTAGTCACCTACCTCGCCGGTCTCCTCGGCCACGCGACGTATCATGGCGGCCAGTCCGTGAAACTCTTTCACATCGCTAACCAGCGGAATCATTATCTCCGGGAATATCTCGATATCCCGTGAGCGCACTTCTTTCATCGCCTCGAAGATTGCCCTTGCCTGCATCTCGTATATTTCCGGTCTGGTGATGCCCAAACGACAACCCCGCAAACCTAACATGGGGTTGATTTCTTCGAGGGCCACGGCCCTACTGTAGAGTTCCTCTTTGACCGCCAGCTCGGACCAGCTCGCCCCTTCGGAACGCATCTTGCGGATCTCGTCTCGGAGTTCGTCCACGTCCGGCAGGAACTCGTGCAACGGGGGATCCAGCAATCTAATGGTCACGGGCAAACCATCCATTTCGACGAAGAGCTGGACGAAATCGGGCCGCGGCTGCGGCAGGATGGCCTCGAATGCCTCTCTTCGCTGCTCGGGGCTGTGGGCCATGCTCATCTGCTGCATCGCGCGAAGGCGTTCCGGTTGCATGAAAATGTGCTCGGTGCGGCACAGGCCGATGCCCTCGGCACCGAACTCTCGAGCCAAGGCGGCATCGTGGGGTGTGTCGGCGTTGGCGCGAACCCGCAGCTTGCGCACCTCGTCGGCCCAGCCCAAAAACGTCCGGAAGTGGCTGGTCAATACCGGCTCGATCAGATCCATCTCGCCCGCGAACACGGAACCGGTGGTTCCGTCGATGGTCACCAAGTCCCCCTCCTCGATGGTGATAGAACCCACTGTCGCCAGGCGCTTTTCCAAGTCTATGACGATGTCGCTACAACCCACCACGCACGGCTTGCCCATACCACGGGCCACAATGGCCGCGTGGCAGGTCATACCTCCGCGACTGGTGACAATTCCCTGGGCGCCGACGATACCGTGGATGTCATCCGGGGTAGTCTCGGGTCGGATCAGCAGTACCCGTTCATCCGCGGCGCCTAGTCGCTCCGCCTCGTCCGGATCGAATACCACCTTCCCGGTGGCCGCTCCCGGGGAGGCCGGTAATCCTCGCGCCATCGCCTCGTGGTCGCCGGTGAGATCTATACTGGGGTGCAATAGCACCGACAGGGTCTCCGGGTCTACCCGCAGCAGGGCTTCCGTTTTCGAGATCAGATCCTCGCACACCATGTCGTGGACGATGCGAACCGCCGCGGCTGGCGTCCGCTTCGCTACGCGGGTCTGAAGGATAAACAGCTGCCCTTCCTCGACGGTAAACTCTATGTCCTGCACATCGCGGTAATGCTTTTCCAAGGTGGCGGATGTTTCGTTTAGCTGCCGGTATATCGCCGGCATTGTCTCCGACATTTCGGCCACGGGCCGCGGCGTTCGAATTCCCGCCACAACGTCTTCACCCTGTGCGTTCTGTAAGAACTCCCCATATAACGTAGGTTCCCCGCTCGCCGGATCACGCGTGAACAATACCCCGGTGCCACTTCCTTGTCCCAGGTTGCCGAAGACCATCGACTGAACGTTTACCGCGGTGCCCAGGTCATCGGGTATCCCGTGGTGTTTGCGATAGGTTACGGCTCGCCGATTATCCCACGAGGCGAAGACGGCCTCCACCGCCTCGAGAAGTTGGCGTTTGGGATCCTCGGGGAAGGGTTCACCCGTCCTTTTGACATAAAGATCTTTGTACTCCTCGATGATCCTTCGCAAAGCGTCAGCGCTCAGTTCATGGTCCGAAAACACCCCATTCGCCTGACGCACGGATTCGAGAAGACGTTCGAAGTCCCCAGTGGGTATGCCGCGAACCACGTTGCCGAACATCTGTATGAAGCGGCGCAGGCAGTCCAGGGCAAATCTTTCATCTCCCGTGGCCTCCGCCAAACCCTTCATCGTGTCGTCGTTGAGACCTAGGTTCAATATGGTATCCATCATTCCCGGCATGGAAACCGGCGCACCGGAGCGAACGGAAACCAAAAGCGGGTTTGTCCGAGACCCGAACTGCCGTCTGCGCGCCTTCTCAAGGTCCTCCATCGCCCGCCATATCTCGTCCTCCAGACCTTGTGGCATACCACCGAGCTTTCGGTATTGTACCGCGGCCTCGGTGGTGATGGTAAACCCGGGGGGAACGGGAAGGCCCATCCCTGTCATCTCGGCAAGGTTGGCACCTTTTCCACCGAGCAAATCCCTCATATCGCGCGAACCATCCTCGAACCGATATATGTAGCGACTACGGGTCGTTTGTTCACCCACGACTCCACTCACCCTTCCTCATCATCTCCAGGACCGTCGTCGCCGTCTCCTCGACGGCCTTGTGGGTCACATCGATGACCGGACACTCCAGCTCGGAAAAGATCTCCCGAGCGAAGCTCAATTCCTCGCGGATTCTCCTCGGATCATCGTACGCGGAATTCGCCTTGAGTCCGAGACGCCGGATGCGTTCCCGGCGAATTTCCTGAAGCTGTTCGGCAGATATGGTCAGACCGATTATGCGGTCGCGGGCCAGGTATAGTTCTCGCGGAGGAGTTATCTCCGGGGTCAGCGGGTAGTTGGCCGCGCGTTTCTCCCGGTGAGCCAAATACATGCACACCGGCGTCTTGGAAGTTCGCGATACGCCGACCAAGACCACATCCGCCAACAAGAACCCGCGCGGATCCTTGCCATCATCGTACTTGACCGCGAACTCGACGGCGGCAACCCGGCGAAAGTATTGTTCATCCATCCTGTGAATTATGCCGGGTTCCTGGCGCGGTTTTCGTCCCAAGAGGTTCTCCATGGAATCCATGACCGGACCCATGAGATCGACGGTATCGATCCCTGCCCGGGCACACACCTCGTCCATATGGCGTCGAATCTCGGGAACCACCAGGGTATAGACTATCAACCCACCGCCCTCGCGGAGCACCTGGCGCACCGCCTCTTCGACCCGGTCTCGCGAGTTTACGAAGGGAATGCGCCGTATGATCCTGGGATCGGAATTCGCCTGGAACTGGCTCATGGCTGCCCGGGCGACGGACTCCGCCGTGTCCCCCACTGAATCAGAGACGACGTACACGTAGCCCATCCTCGGGGTGGAATCCATCATCCGGGTATCTCGCTCCATTCCGCGGGCACAGAAAGCAGGCGATCTATTCGCGCCAACAATCCGAGCCTTGCCGACCTGACGCGTTCATCTGCCACCATCACCATCACCGAATCGAGAAACTCGTCCACCGGCCGTCGCAATTCAATGGCCCGACGGAAGAACTCTCCGTATTCCCCGGCTTCCAGAAGTGGTGATGCTTCGCTTTCAAATTCCAGCAACGATCGCACCAGTTGTCGTTCTTCCTCGGTCTCGAAAGCCCCGGGATCCAGGACCTCGATCGGTTCCGCCTCCGCGGCCAGATTGCGACAGCGCCTCCAGGCCACTAGCAGATCCTCCGATTCCGGTCTCCGCAAGAACTCGGAGACGGCATCGGCGCGCTGCCACACGTCGGGTACCAGATCCCATTCGCGGGCTAACACCGCCGAGACCACCTCGGGACGGAACCCGGAATCCCGCAATATACGCGCCAGTCTTCGCGTAAGGTATTCTCTGATCTCAGCCTGCAAAGCAGCATCCCCGGCGCAATCGTGGACACGCAACGCCGGGAGCAAAACGTCACCCAATGCGACGGCGTCCATTTGTCCCAGTATGCGGACGATGCCCGTCGCCGTTCTCCTCATACCGTAAGGATCCTCGGACCCACTGCCCACGAGAGACTCGCGAAACCCACCGACGAGGTGATCGATCTTATCTATGAGGGCCAGCCAACGTCCCAGGCGACTTTCGGGAAGGTCGTCGCCGGATCCGGCCGGCAGATACTGCTCCCCGATGGCGCGGCAGACCTCCTCCGGCTCACCCCAAAGACGCGCATATTCTTCGCCCATGAGACCCTGAAGATCGGGAAATTCATTTACCATCAACGTGACCAGGTCGGCCTTGGCCAACGCCACCGCCCGCAAGAGCTGCCCTCTCTCTTCCGCATTCAAAAAACCCGCCCCGACGAGATCCTCGACCAACCTGCCCATACGGCGAGTTCGGTCGGCCAAACTCCCCAATCCTTCGTGGAAGACCACGGAATCCAGCTCGGTAGCGTAATCTTCCAGGGATCTCTTGGTATCCTCCTGCCAGAAGAATCGGGCATCCGCCAGGCGGGAGTTGAGCACCAGTTCGTTTCCGGGTTGGATCGTGGGAATCATGGATTCGGTCCCGTTAATCACCGAGAGGAATCTCGGTATCAGCTCGCCACCGGGACTCGCCACCGGGAAGAACCGGAGGTGCTGCATCATGGCGGTCTCCACAACCACTCTCGGTACTTCCATGAATTCTTCGGGTATGTTGCCGACCAACACCACGGGATTTTCCACCAAGTGACACACCTCACGCAGAAGTCCCTTCGGCATAACGGGTTCTGCCCCGATCTCTTCGACCAAAGCGCGCCCCGATTCGGCGATGATTCGGCACCGTTTCGCGGGATCCAGAACTATCCCGGTGCCTTCCACTGTCGCTACAAAATCCTCGGCGCGGGCAATCGCCGCATGGCCCGGGGAAAAGCGGGGGCCACTGCTTATCCTGCCCGATTCGATACCCGCCACGGTGAGGCGAATGACATCGTCCCCCAAAAGTGCCACGATCCACCGGATGGGACGCACGAAGGAGTGTTCCCCGGTCCCCCATCGCATGGTCCTCGGGAAATGCAGCGAGGCCACGACCGCGGGGAAAACCTCAGCGAGAATCTCCGCGGCATCCCTTCCGGGGTCAGTTTTTTGGGCGTAGACGTAACGACCCTTCTCATCGTCGCGAACGACGAGATCTGCCACATCCACTCCCTGGGAGCGGGCGAAACCTTCAGCGGCCTTGGTGGGTTCACAGCCGCTGAACGCCACGGCCTCCGACGGGCCACGCACTTCCTCTGAAGTTTCCGCGCCCCGTGGAGGAACGGCGGTTAGATAGGCGACGAGCCGACGCGGGGTCGCCCAGACCGTAACGTCGCCCACCTCCAGGGCAGCCCCTTGGAGGTGTTCCTCGAGGATCGTCCCCATCTGTTCCATCGCGCCCGGAATGTAGGCGGCCGGGATCTCGGCCGTTCCAATCTCGAATACCGCATCTCTTATTTCTTCACTCACGGATCAACCCACCTCTCCACGGTCGCCCAAAAGGGGGAACCCATCGCGTTCCCTTTGGTCCATAAACGCCCGTGCACAGCGGCGGGTGAGATTCCTCACGCGCCCCATGTAACCGGTCCTCTCGGTTACACTGAGGGCCCCGCGACTGTCCAGCAGGTTAAATGCGTGGGAACACTTGAGGGCGTAGTCATAGGCGGGAAGTACCAAATCGGCGTCAAGACAGCGATCGGCCTCGCGTTCGTAACCGGAAAAGGAATCGAAGAGAAACTCCACGTTCGCAAACTCGAAGGAATACTTGGAGTGCTCGTACTCGGCCCTGCGAAACACCTCGCCGTAGTTGACGGAACCGTTCCAGTCGAGGTCAAAGACATCGTCGACGCCCTGTAAGAAGCTGGTCAAGCGCTCGAGACCGTAGGTCAACTCCACGGCAATGGGCGAAAGTTCCACGCCTCCCATCTGCTGGAAAAAGGTGAACTGCGTGACCTCCATCGCGTCGATCCACACTTCCCAGCCAAGACCCCAGGCTCCGAGGGTGGGTGCCTCCCAATTATCCTCGACGAAGCGGACATCATGCCGGGAGAAGTCTATTCCCAGCGCCCCGAGGCTCTCGAGGTAGATCTCCTGGATATCCTCAGGAGAGGGCTTCATTATTACCTGGTACTGCCAGTGGCGGTATAGGCGTACGGGATTCTCCCCGTAGCGGCCGTCCACGGGTCTACGCGAGGGCTCGGTGTAAGCAACCGCCCAGGGCTCGGGACCAAGCGACCGGAAAAAGGTGGTCGGATGCATGGTTCCGGCTCCCTTCTCGATATCGTAGGGTTGCTCCAGGAGGCAACCGCGGTCGCGCCAGAATTCGTTGAGTTTCAGGATGGCATCCTGAAAGGTCACGTGCATGGAAGTATCACCCTTCGGCTGAATATCTGATTGTGGGATCCGGGTCCCGGCATGTAGTTCCCCGGGCCGCTCAGCGTTCCTGGTTATCCTCCGGGGTTGCGTCGTCGCAGCCGTCCCGCATTCCGTCTCCTTCGTCTCCGTCATCTGCACCTTCGGCCTCGCGCTCCACTACCACCGTGCACTCAGTGACCATGGCCGCGATCGCGCCGAGGGCGGCTAGGGTGGGGAGCAACAGTGCACCCAGGGCCCCGACGGTTACCGGGAATTCCAACAGTGTGCGATCATTGTGCCGAACTTTTACCCGCCTTACATTGCCTTCGCGGATCAATTCTCGAACCTTATCGACCAGCTCGCTGCCGCTGACCTGGATTCTCTCCGCCCAACGATCCCCACCATCGCTGTCCTCGAGGTAGATGAGCGCCTGTAGAAGGTCACCGTCGGCCCGCGCCAGCGCCTCTCGGGCCTCCCGATAACCAACCCCGGTTCTCCTTCTTATCTCGTCGACCTTTTCGAGTTCGTCCATCGCATTACCCCCGATATCCTGAGTGTTCTCTCGCGTCTAAGCTAGTATATCGATAAAGCGCCGCGAATTCACCGAGCGACCCAGGTGATACTCCAGGTAATCGAGCATTAACTCCCTTACGTGCCGAAGAAGGCCCGAATCGACGTTCCACTGCGAGAGTTCCCGTGGATGCACATCGCGAAGTTGCAGCATAATTCGGACCATCTCTCGGGACACCTCCGCCCCCCTCTTTGGTCGGCGAGGGCAGCCGCTGCACGTCAGTTCGCCGGCCTCGAAGGACAAAAAACCCTCCTGCGCATCACTCCCGCAGCTGCCACATTCACCTAGGAGGGGAAAGAATCCCGGCACTTTAGCCGCACGAACGCAGTAGACTGAAAGGGCCAACCCCGGGTTCACTAGTTCGACTCGGGTG
>CAYLPL010000036.1:10710-11383 GCA_964385545.1 uncultured Clostridia bacterium
ACAATGCAAGGACCGATTCCGGGTTCATTCGTCGGGTCCGGGTGTGGGTGGTAGCCAGCAAAAGATACAGCGGGGCGTCGCTTTCGCCCTCTTGGGCCAACGACGCGGCAATCTCGGCCACGCAGTAGGCGTGAGCTATCTTCGCGGGATCTTCTCTTAAGGGACGATGGGAATCGAGCACCTCGCCACCGCGGATACCGTCGAGGGATTTCCCACGCCAAAGCTGCAGATTGACCCGCGAGAAAGGAAGCACCAATGCGGCCAATTTGCTGCCGGTGCTCCTTCCCCCACGGGCTGACACGCGAACCAGCCCGCGATCCGCCGTCATGAGGGTGATCAATCGATCCTTTTCGCCCAGGGGCTTGCTGACCAGGACCACCCCTTCAACGGAATAACCGGCGCTCCCCATCAATTACCCCGCTTATCGTCTGAAAGACCCAGTTCATCGAGGGCTCTGGGGTCATCGCGCCATCCCTTTTTCACTCGGACGAAGAGATCCAAGTACACTTTAACGCCGAGCATTTCCTCCACCTCGGATCGCGCCTGCTCGCCGATGCGTTTGATCATCTTGCCCCCGCGACCTATGAGAATACCCCGTTGCGACGTGCGCTCCACGATTATGTCCATAGCTATGTAAAAGACTGGGCCCGGCCGCTCCTCGGTCTCCCGAATG
>CAYLPL010000037.1:0-11127 GCA_964385545.1 uncultured Clostridia bacterium
ACTCACCCCATGCCGGGAAAAAGTCTCTAGACTGGAGCGATCAACATGAAGAGGGCATTTGCGGTAATCATAGGTGCCATACTGGTTTCGTTGCTCTTGATTCCCATTACAGGTTGTTCTAATACCGGTGCTCCATCTGGTAATGATGGGGAGGCTGAGGAGGGCACCGCAGTTGCCGAGGAAACTGATGAAGGCGCGGAGCAAAGCAGTGAGGATACCGAGGAGAGCGCTGAAGAGGAACAAGAGGAATCGGATGCTGGAACCGTCCAGATTAGTTCATTAGAGCTGGGCGATCGCGTCAAGGATGAATCCTGGGATTGGGAATTCAGGACCGAGTATGCTTACGTCAAAGAAGAGGGCGATGTAACCTCTCCAGTTGTATGGATCGTTGTTGCGAAGGATCATTATGGTTCGGCGGGCATCACCTTATTGGCCGAGAACTTGATTGGGTACTTCCCTTTTGACACCAGCAGTACCGAGGTTGGTCATTTGGCCGGACAAAACCATTGGGGAAACACCGGAACCGGCAATGCCCGGCACGGCCTCCGTCCCTGGCTCAACTCAAAGGGAATTCATGAAGGGGAAGGTTTCTACACGGCGTTTGGGAGTGGTTTCGAGTCGATCGTTTTGGAAACCGAGGTTCCCAACAAGGAGTACGAAAACGGCGAGCCTTATACAACCAGCGACAAAGTGTTCATCCCGTCGAGTACTGAATTGGGAGACACCGAACACATGGACACATACGAGGTGGGATCAGTCTACCCGTTTTTTGAAGATGCGGATGATGAGCTCCGTACCGCCATGGTTTTAGGTGATGATTGGGAGAGAAACTACTGGTTAAGGAATCCCAACACGAAGGGGTATAGACCGGTGGGCAGTGTGTATGAAATGGGATTCTTCGTCGATGATTTCGCCGACTTTGATTCCGTCGGAGTCAGGCCGGTCGTCAACGTGAGTAGCAGCGCTATGGTATCGGCCGAACCTGACGAAAATGGAGTGCACATATTCAGGTTTGAATGATGCGATTTCTGGCACTGATCTGAAGACCCATGTGAAAATGGTCTGTATGCTACCCGGAAGCAACAGAGCGGAATCCGTGCTGGCTTCACGGTGCGATTATCCCGGGGAGGATGCCGAATACCGGATTCGGTGCGCGAATTAGCCATCAGGTTTGAAGATTCATACTGGGTTAACCGAGCTTAATCTGGAGAAACCCGTGCTCCAGGTGGGTGCTCGGCATAATCCCCGGGGTGCTACCCAGGTCCCTCCAGGAGGGCTACAGCCTGTTCAGGTTGTATTTCATTATGGCAGCGTGTTTTCGTCCCTTTTGGCGTTCGAGGGAATAGACATCCCCGGTAGGTCCGATGGCCCGTTGTACTACGCGGGTAATGTTTTCCATATCCTCGGGATCCAATTCGAAATCGAATAGGCGCAGAGTATCCGGTAGATGTCTCGCATTGCGGGCTCCGATTATGACGGCTCCCACCGCGGTTTTCTGGAGGATATAGCGACTCGCGGCGACGGCGATACTGACGTTGTGCTTGTGGGCCACCCCTTCGAAGGCGATAAGAAGATCCTGGAACAAATCCCAGCCGCCAAAATCGTCCACAATTAGCTTGTACTTGGCCAGTGAGCGATTCTCATAGGGTTTTCCGGGTTCGGGTGCCTCGAGGTACCGATTTGATAACAGACCACCGGCTAAGGTGCCGTAGCAAAGCAGCGCAATATCGTGACGATCACAAAGGGATACCATGCCCCGCTCCGGACGGTGATCTAACGCGGAATACTGAACCTGATTAGAGACGATATCCACCCCGGCATCCAGGATTTCCGTCAACCGTGGGGTATCGAAGTTGGTAACACCGAGCTCCCGGATCTTCCCTTCTTTTTGAAGATTCTGCAGGTGGACCATTGCCTCCACGTAACCCGGGATCGAGTAGTCCCACCAGTGGAATTGCACCAAATCCAACAGATCCACACCGAGCCGTCGAAGTGATCGATCCACTATGGCCTCGATGTCTCGCCTTTTCAGTCGCGGGAGCGCGTCGAGATCGGGCACGCATTTGGTGTGAATCTGCAACGGGGGGAGAGTGCCATCTCGCACAGCACTCCCATACCGCCGGATGAATTGCCCGATCAATTCTTCCACACCTGTGTAAATATCCGCACAGTCGAAGGTGGTGACTCCGGCCTCGAGATAGAGTCGCATGTCTTAGAGTGCATCTTCCCGATCAATCTGGCCGTGTCCCCCGGCCAGCTGCCAGCCACCTTTGATCACCCGGGATATGGTGTAGCCAGGGGCCAAATCGTATCGTTGTACCTCGATCATGGGTCATTCCCCCGATCCGTTTGCCTCGCCGGACAGGTACCTGCAACTGGACTGCCGACTGTTCTCCAATATACTACAGCCAATTTGCCCGATCGGGCCACGGTATACTGACCACCACATCTCGGGTTCTCCGGCCTAAGATGATGGCGCCCGCACTCGTGGATTCCACTTACCTGATCGCTAAGAGTATGAGGACCCGTTTGCAGCTTTACGTCGAGAATGAGCGGGGTTCGGTTAAAGTGTGCGTCACATGGGCACGGCAACGTCTTTAAAGGTGACGCTTTTGGTTCGGGCCCAAAACTCTATCCACTCGCCGCGCATTGGTCGATGGCTGCAACCGTTGTCGTTCATTAGCCATGTGGTTTGCCCGCTTCGTTATCAATATCAATCCCGACCATTCTTCCGATGGTCCTGTAGCTTTCCGCGAGCTCATATTCCGGTTTGAGACTGTATCTTGCGGGAAAGCAAAACTTGCCGTCTTTCGCACCGGCGCGTAGCCCGTCGAGCAGGTCTTCCATCTTTGGGCCAGGTACCGTGAACACGAGTTCATCGTCTTGCGCCATGGCCCTCGTTCGATCACCGAGACAGGGAATGCAAACGTGAAAGTCTCCGCTTTTGATCGACGGTACTGCTGCATATACACAGCCGGCATGACCCGACAGAACGCTGG
This sequence comes from uncultured Clostridia bacterium, assembly GCA_964385545.1. Lineage (GTDB taxonomy): Bacteria > Bacillota > Sulfobacillia > SLMV01 > SLMV01 > CSSED11-154. The sequence goes on from CAYLPL010000037.1 coordinate 3,000, forward strand.
TCACATCGCGACCATCTATCCAGTTGACGGCTATTAGCAATTGCGTTAGCTGTCCGGGATTGCAATAGATCATGACCACCTTTGGATCGAAACGGGCCTCACCCAGCGGCGCAGACATCACGCCGCGGTACTGCCCGGTTTCAAGTCGGGGCATGTTACTGGCCCAACGGCTTCCTGCCTTGAGGTCTCGTGCAGTTCCGGGGAATCGATTATGGCCGTCCAGGAAGTACTGAGGAGGTTCCGCCAGACCGAATCCGATAACGGGTTCAAAACACCAATTGTCCTCTGCGAGTAGAGCGAGCGTCTCGCCATGATAGCGCGAGCAAGCGAAAGCCTGACACAGGGATAGGTGATGCCCGAGATCCACCAGCGGTCTCGTGGCCTCCTCGGGTATCTCTTCTCCCTCATGAATCAACTTAACGGCTATCGGATGAGAGCGTAACAGCAAAAGACTCCTGATTTCATCGCTCAATTCTTCGTACATATCGCCAACTACCACCTCTCATACCGCTTCCCGGATCCCGATCCTGGAACGGGAGCGAATCGATTTGGGTTCGCCCGCGAAATGTCAAGAAATTGCCCACCAAAATCTTCGGTGTAACCACTCCCTTTACCTTGTTTGGTCCGACGGGTATGAGGCTCGTTGGGGACGTCGACGTCCTGGTCCGATTATTGGATCGAAGTAAGGATAAGGTTTCACATACGCGGCGATGACCGGCAATCGTCCCGATATCGAAGCATTCACGGCTTTCCGTGACCAAGTGAAAGCGATTTGGAGTTACGTTAGAATGGAATCGCAGGGCAAATGATGCTTCGTCCAACAAGGTGTTCTGCGGTCGGGAAGAGGTCTGCTGTGAAACGAGAGATGAAGGCCTATCGGCTGTCCCCCGGTGAAGTGCTCACCCGGTTGGGTAGCGATGAACAAGAGGGATTGACGAAGAAAGAAGTCGATAAGAGGAGAGCGGAGTTCGGGTCGAACGTGCTCGAGCAGCGTTCCCAGGTAAAACCGTGGGACATTTTACTGGACCAATTCAAGAACGTGCTGGTTCTTCTCCTAATATTTGCCTCAGGTATCTCGTATTTCATCGGAGAAGGTATCGAGGCCCTGGCCATCCTGGCCGTAATAGTCATCAATGCACTTTTCGGCTTCATTACCGAGTACAGGGCGAAACAGTCGGTGGAGGCGTTGAGGAAATTGGCGTCGACTTCTGCCAAGGTCCTCCGAGACGGGCAGGTCCGGGAAGTGAACACGGAAGAGATCGTTCCCGGGGACGTGGTGGTCCTCGAGGAGGGTGATCGAGTCCCGGCGGACGCCAGACTCCTTCGAGTGGAGAGCCTGGCGGCTGACGAATCGAGTCTGACCGGCGAATCCGAGGCGGTAGATAAGACGAAAGAGGTCATCGATGAAGAGGCCGCTTTGGCCGAGCGATTCAACATGGTGTTCATGGGTACCGTAATAACCCGCGGTAATGCCACGGCCGTGGTTACGGCAACTGGTTCGAATACCGAGGTCGGGCGAGTCGGAGATCTTTTGCAAAGCACCGAAAGCCGCCGTACCCCACTTGAAATAAAACTGAACGAAATGGGCCGTTCCCTCATCGTCGTAACCCTCGGCGTGACTCTCTTCGTGGCCTTGGTCGGGGTTTTGAGGGGACACGGTATTATCGAAATGCTTCGGACGGGTACGGCACTGGCGATAGCTGCAGTGCCCGAAGGCCTGCCGGCGGTAGCCACCATAACCCTTGCCATAGGGATGAACCGAATGGCAGCACAAAAGGCCCTGGTCAAGAGGTTACCCGCGGTGGAGACCCTCGGATCCACGACCGTGATTTGTACCGACAAGACCGGTACCCTGACCGAAAATGAAATGACCGCTACCGAGATCGAACTCCCCCAAAGGAGCATTTCGGTTAGCGGTACCGGCTACAAGCCGGAGGGGGAATTCAAAGAAGAGGGGCACCGATTGGAAGTGGGTGACGATGAGCAGCTTCTGGCGTTACTGCGCGCCGGTGCCCTGTGTAGCAACGCGGAAGTGTTTTCCGAGGATGGAAGATGGCAGGTCGCGGGTGATCCCACCGAGGGAGCCCTGATCACGGTCGCTCGAAAAGCCGGGATAACGCGAGAGGCGTTGGAAGAAGAGGGTTTCTCGCGTACCGAGGAATTGCCCTTTTCCTCGGATCAAAGATACATGGGAGTATCCTACGATACCCCCGACGGCGGCCAATGCGTTTTTATCAAGGGGGCACCGGATGTAATCCTGACACTGTGTAGCCGAGTGCAAATGGAATCGGGCGTGCAGGATGTGGACGAAACCCTTGGGGAAAGATTCCGAAAATGCAATCGCGAGCTGGCCGGGAGAGGCCTCCGGGTCCTCGGGATAGCGCAAAAGACGAGAGAGGATGAAGATATTCGCGAGGATATCCAACAGGGGTTGACCCTCCTGGGATTCGTCGGCATCATGGATCCCCCTCGTCAGGACGTCAGGGCGGCCATAGATGAGGCCCTCAAGGCGGGCATTCGCATACTGATGATAACCGGTGACCAAAGTGATACGGCACTGGCAATTGCCCGACAGGTCAACATTTCCGATGGGGAAACAGAAGTGATCGACGGCCCGAGTATTGACCGGTACTCCCCGGAAGAATTGGAAGAAGTAGTCCAGGCGCACTCGGTCTTCGCCCGGGTGTCACCAGAGAACAAACTGGATATTCTGCACGCCCTGACGGCGCGCAACGAAGTTACGGCCATGACCGGTGATGGCGTAAACGATGCGCCGGCGTTGAAGAAGGCGGACATAGGTGTGGCCATGGGCGTAAGGGGCACGGCCGTCGCCAAGGAAGCGGCAGACATGATCATACTCGACGATGCGTTTTCCACCATCGTAGCGGCCATCAGGAGAGGCCGGATGATCTTTGACAATATCCAAAAATTCATCCACTACCTGTTTTCCTGCAACCTAAGCGAGATTATCCTGATCTTTTTGGGTATCCTCTTGGGTCTACCTACACCACTGCTCGCCCTGCAAATCCTTTGGCTGAATTTGGTAACCGACGTGTTCCCCGCCCTGGTCTTGGGTTGGGAACCGGCAGAAAAGGCGGTAATGGAGCGCGAACCCCGCAACCCCGATAAGTCCATCATCCCGGGGAAAATGTGGCTCAAGGTGGGTTTTCAGGCGCTGGTCATCACAACCGGCCCCCTGTTGGCATATCTTCACGCCCTGGATCATTTCAGCGCCACCGAAAGCAGGACCATCGCCTTTATGGGCCTGGCGATGGTACAGCTTCTGCACGTCTTCGACGTTCGCCGGGTTAACGGTCTAGGGTTTGATCGCTCCAGTTTGGTTAACAGGCCGCTTTGGGGAGCCGTGGTGTTGACGATAGGCCTGCAACTTTTGGCAGTTTACGCGCCGATTATGCAGACGATTCTGAACACTGAACCGCTTACCCTCCCGATGTGGTCCCTGGTTGGTATGGCCGCCGCCCTACCCGTAGGATTGTTGCAGGCGATATCGCTTCTACGCCATCATTTCGATCCAGGCAAGCACATTTGCTGAGTGCACCATGACATAAATGGTGTCATTTCCCGTAGGCGAGGGATCCCGGGATGCCGTGGATCTGGTATCGCGATCGGAGACATTGGAACCCGATATACCTCCGGGTCCCAGCCACCGATCCTCGAGACGGAGAGGAGATCTTCGTCAGTCCTCTTTGAGCAGTTTCACGGCTTCCGCCAGTCTATCCGTAACCCATTCGAGATAGTCTTGCCCCTTCTCCTTTGAAGATCGGGAAGGCGAACCGGTGCAACCGCCGCCTTCGCGGACCGCTCCGGCCATTTCTTCCTCCGATGAAGGGACGTAACAGAGACTATCATCGACGTTGCTCGGGTCTATATCCAAAAGGATGGGTCTCGGTGGCGCGAAGTCGACGGCCTTATCCATCTGCACGACGGAAGGATAACTATGCAGCATATGAGAGGTTTCTATCTCGTCCGCATGACCTACCTTGCCGAGATCGGTCGTCCTGGCCAGGGTCTTTGACAGGTAGGCGGGATCGGCGACGACCACCTTTACCTTGAGGAGTCTTTTTGCCCTTTCCGCGGCCAATTGGAGCCAGGGAACGTTCACGATGCGATGCCCGTTTAATAGCACGAATCTGTGGAACCCGTGTTGCGCCAGGGATTCAAGGACGTCGTAGACTAATTCCACAAGTATCTCCGGGCGTACGGTGACAGTACCCGGTAGGACCATATGGTGCGGGCTCCAACCGTAGTATATGGGAGGAGCGATGAGGCAATCTTCCTTTTCGGCGGTTCTTTCCGCGATGGAGATCGCTGCATATGTATCTGTACCGAGCGGGAGATGTGCACCGTGCTGTTCCACGCTACCCACGGGTATTATGATGGTATTCTTCACTTCGTTGCGACGGGATTCTACTTCCTGCCAGGTGAACTCTTCGAGATGGTGTTTTTGCACGGGACATGCCTCCTTTTGGGTTGAAAGTGCAGTTGAAGGTTCACTTGCATCTTATACGATATCGCTCGGTGGGTTCATGTCGTGTCGCGCAATGCCGGTATCCATAGATGAGGTGATTTGTGTCCGTGCTTCTCGAGTAAACCGCTGGAAGTGGCGAGTACGCCCTTTTTGTACACAACCGTTCGAAACCGCGACCGAGAGGTATTTGAGCAGGGCCAAACGTAGATTGATTAGTACCGATATGCTTGTATAGTGGGGTGCCAACAGTGTACCTACTCGCGATACCGTCTCGGTTCCTCGCAAGTGGTCGTTTTACTCGAGGGATTCTGATTTGAGGAGGAGGCCTCCGCGAACTTTCTCACGAATATCTCGGTACGCGGCGATAACCGTACATTCCAAGGTGATTGAGTACAAAGCCTACCTTTGCGGGTTGTAGCATTTGATGTCTTGAGGCTCAGTCCGTCCACGCCACAATTCCTGCACGAGTGTCGAGGAGTTGGGGCGCAAATGCCTAAGGCCCGAAGGTCGCGATGGGAGATGAGGATTCCATGAAGACTATAGGTATACTCGGTGGTATGAGCTGGGAGTCCACTTCACAATACTACTCGCTGATCAACGAATTGGTTCGGGAGAATCTAGGCGGTTTGCATTCGGCAGAGTTGATCATTTTCTCCTTCGATTTTGCCCGGATAGAGGAGATGCAGTCGGCCGGCGATTGGGATGCCATGGCAGAAGAACTGTCGAAGGTTGCGGTGAGACTGGAAGACGCCGGGGCAGAACTTCTAATAATAGCGACAAATACCATGCACAAACTGGCGCCGGTAGTAGAGGCAAGAGTGGGAATTCCCATTCTGCACATTGCCGATGCTGTGGCCAAAGAGTGCAAGCGGCAGGGGTTATCCCGCCTGGGGCTACTCGGCACCCGATTTACCATGGAAGAGGGTTTTTATCGGGACAGGCTTAATTCGAAGCACGGCCTCGAAGTTATCGTGCCCGACGAAGAGGGACGGCGTATGGTCGATGGCATAATATATCGGAAATTATGCAGGGGAATCATCGAATCTTCTTCGAGAGATGCTGTCGCCGAAGTCATCGAAGATCTGGTTGATCGAGGCGCGGAGGGGATTATCCTGGGCTGCACCGAATTGCCGCTACTCATCAAGTCAGAACACATCTCTGTACCCCGATTGGACACGACTTCGATTCACGTTCGAACTGCTGTGGAGAAGGCGCTGGAGTAGGCGATTAGGATTATGCCGGATGGTATAGACTCGGCCGGCATACCCTCAGAGACGCTGCAACAATGGCAGGCGCCCTGGGTTTGGCCAATGCCGCGGCGGCAACCATCCCCTGGGATCCACGGGGATGGATCTTCCGTTCTTTTCTGCCAAATATGACCTTGGCGCCATTCTAAGATTGATCTTGATCCGGCCAATTCATTGTCACTCTACCCGCGGTAGGATACTGCCTCCGCTGGAAAAGGAGTAGAGTCATGGATAAGAAATCGCGAACGATGGAACAGTTGAATGCTTCGAGTTTCGATGCGTTGGTTCTGTCTTCGCCGGAGAACTTCCATTATCTAAGCGATGCGCGGTTGTTGATGCAGAGACTAATCCCATCCAAGCCCAGTTACCTGATCCTTACGCGAGATGGGACCTTAACCATGCTCACGGCGGCTTCCGATCGTGACCACGCTTTGCGTGACGGCTCCGTTTCCGAAGTGATACCGTTCAATGCCGACGAAAGTCCGGAATCCTTGTTGGCGGAAGTGTTGCGTGACCTGTGCCTGGAATCCGGTCGCATCGGTATCGACAGCAACATGACACCTTGCGATACCGTCTGGTTTCTCAAGAAGACATTGAACGGTATTCGGGTGGGGTCGGCAACCCGGTTAATGGAGAAGGCGCGCATGATAAAGACGGAGGAAGAGATCTCTTTACTCGAACGAGCGGAGCATACGGCCGAATTGGCTCTCGATGCCGCTCTATCGTTGGTGCGGATAGGCGAGTCCGAGGCAAACATCGCATCCAGGGTTGCCGCAAATATGATGCAAATGGGGGCGGAAACGGTAGACTTCGTTTTGCTCACCATTGGAGAGAATTCCTTAAAGTATCATTATCCTCCCGGCGATAGGATTGTCCGGGAGGGTGACGTAATACACGTGGATATCGGAGCGTCCTTCAATTCCTATAGGGCAGACATCTCGCGCAATGTAGGTGTCCGCAGCCTCACCGAGAAGCAAAAGGACGTATACCGCAGACTCTGGGAAGTCCAGCGACAAATCATTGCCCAAATAAAACCGGGGCGACTCGTAGCACATATCTGCGAAGATTACCGCTATGCCATGAAATCATCCGGTCTCACTCCTCCGTCCCTGCATGTCGGCCACGGTATTGGGCTGGATTCTCACGAGTTCCCCGAGCTGACGCCGGACTGCAAAGTGATGATCGAGCCCGGAATGGTTTTTGCCATCGAACCGACGACTTTCGTCGATAATGACGCACGTTACGATATCGAGGATACCGTCGTCGTAACGGGAAAAGGGTGCAGAATGCTGTCCGGTCATCGACATGGTCCGGATATCCGAGTCGTCTGAGTATCCCATCGCGAGAGGTGAAGGCCTATGCCCCAGCCTTTCCTCAAAAGAATGATGGCCCGGCCGCTGATCTAAGTGGACATTTAGATTATCGTTTTCCTCGCCGTGAGGTCCGCACCGGGAATCCGGTAGTAATCGCGACGCAGCGAATATGCCAGTGACGAATCGACATAGCAACGATACGGAAGAGGAGGCAGCCTATCGTGTTCGCATATGTTGGACTCGCGAGGGATGGGAAGTTCCCATCGACACCTCGACGGCCGACGGGCGGGATATCCGGGGTCATCGTTCTTTGCCCGCCCAGTGATGCAGCCGGAAAAGCCCGGCTTGAAGTTAGTTATGATTGCAGGTGAACAGGTTTTGGGAGCGGGTCATACTCTAACTTCTCTATCCGTACGTGAGAGAACCTTTTCGTTCTTTTCGAGTGTCTTCGGAGATGCCCATTGAAACGCTTCATTGCGCCAATGTGCACCCCGAGCATCGAGAAGATTTGCCACTCCATATCGCGGGTCGTGTCGGGAAAATCTTTGAGTGGTGAAGAAACACCGCAAACATGAGATCCCCGCGGAGGACCGCGGGGACCTCAATCTTTACTCCGGTTCAAACCTACTCTCCATCGATGTAGGACATTATCTCCGCGTCATCCAACCCCTCGAGTCCCAGTTTCGCGAGGGTCCTACCTTCGCTCCAGAAATCGCGATCGCAGACATAACTTCCGAGCGTAATGATGGCGTCAATCAAGGGGGTCTCCACTCCGAGTACATCACCCAGCTGGGACATGGGGACGAGTCCGTAGGGTAAGTCTTCGGTTATATAACGAGATTCGATGGATGAGGGTCCCTTGATATCTCCGATTATCCGCTGGGTATCGAAGGGTGCGCGAAATACTGCGGCCATTACGGTTCCGGGGTTTCGGAAGTCTCGGTCTTCGTACTGCACGACTTCGTGTCCGAGGGCACTACCCATGGCAGCCTTTTCGTCTTAACGCGCGCGAATTACTCTGGCTTGAGCCTCGGTTATGCCCTCTTTGTACATGTAGAATTCGCCCTCGGACCACTGTA
>CAYLPL010000038.1:0-10797 GCA_964385545.1 uncultured Clostridia bacterium
CTTTCGGAGTGGCTCGAGGCCAAAGTTCATCTGAACGGAGGAATTCACGTTCAGAAATTCCGGCGCGGGATACCCGTAACCGAAGTGGAGCGCGTCGGCGAGACTTCCGAGACCGGTACCGCCATAACATTCCGCCCGGATCCCGAGGTGTTCGAGACCCTGGATTTTCGCCAGGATACCGTGGTAGGTCGTCTTCGCGAGCTTGCCTTTCTGACGCGCGGAGTTGCGATCGATTTTCGTGATGAACGCACCGGACGTGGCAATTACTTTCTTTTCAACGGTGGCGTAGTCTCCTTTGTGAGATACCTCAACCGAAACCGCGGTACGATACACTCCGAACCCATCTATCACGAAGGAGAACGCGAGGGTTGTGAAGCGGAATTTGCCATCCAGTGGTCCGACGGTTACGACGAGAACCTGCACTCTTTCGCGAACACCATATCTACCCGCGAGGGTGGCACGCACGAGTCCGGTTTCAAAGCCGCATTGACGCGCGTGGTTAATGATTATGCTCGCCGCCACGGTCTGCTCAAGGAGAATCAGGACAATCTCTCGGGAGAAGACATCCGGGAGGGAATGACCGCCATTTTGAGCGTCCGGGTACCCGACCCCCAGTTCGAGGGGCAAACCAAGACTCGCCTGGGCAACAGCGAAATGCGGGGTATCGTGGAATCCATCGTGGCCGAGGGACTCTCCGTTTACCTGGAGGAAAACCCGAGCACCGCCCGGGCCCTCGTCGACAAGGGAATCACCGCGGCTCGTGCCCGTGATGCCGCCAGGAAGGCGCGAGAACTTACGCGACGCAAGAATGCGCTCGACGTTACGGCGCTTCCCGGGAAACTGACGGACTGTTCCGTGCGCGACCCTGCCATGGCGGAGCTTTTCATCGTCGAGGGCGATTCGGCCGGTGGTTCCGCCAAACAGGCGCGTGACCGGCGTTTCCAAGCCGTCCTGCCGCTGGGAGGCAAGATCCTCAACGTGGAAAAGGCTCGCCTGGATCGAATCCTCAATCACAACGAGATTCGAGCCATCATTACCGCCCTGGGCACGGGTATAGGTGAGGATTTCGATTTGGAACGCGCCCGTTATCACAAGACCATCATCATGACCGATGCCGATGTGGACGGGGCCCACATTAGGACCCTGCTACTCACGTTTTTCTACCGTTATATGCGACCACTCGTGGAAGCGGGCTATGTGTACATCGCGCAGCCCCCCCTGTACCTAATCCGCCATGGAAAGCGAGAGTACTATTGCTACTCCGACGCCGAGAGAGACAGGGTGTTCGAGCAGCTGGGCGATGCGAGAAAAGGCATCACCATGCAGCGGTACAAGGGTTTGGGAGAAATGAACCCGGACCAGTTGTGGGAGACCACTATGAACCCGGAAAGTCGCACTCTGTTACAGGTTACCCTGGAGGATACTATCGAGGCCGACGAGATATTCACCATACTCATGGGCAGCCGGGTGGAACCCCGCAGGGAGTTTATCCAGGAGAACGCGGACGAGGTGCGCTTTTTGGACACCGTGGTTTGAACGAAGCGAACTTCGTCCTTTAAGGATAGAAATCTATCGGGCAGGGGCTGCCGAACCGCGGTCGGTCCCGTCGATGAATTAAGGCCCCCGATTCGTCAGCCGTGGGGGCCCACGGAGGTGTGGATTTGGCAGAGTATACCCACGGGAAGATCCTTCATGTCGGTCTGAGCGACGAGATGAAGCAAAGTTATATCGACTACGCCATGAGTGTCATCGTCAATCGCGCGCTCCCCGACGTTCGGGATGGATTGAAGCCCGTGCATCGGCGCATCCTTTACGCCATGCGCAGCATGGGTTTGGCCCCGGACAAGCCATATCTCAAGTCGGCCCGCGTCGTGGGTGAGGTAATGGGTAAATACCATCCACACGGCGACCAGGCCATTTACGATACCATGGTGCGGCTGGCGCAGGATTTCAATATGCGCTATCCGTTGGTTGACGGTCATGGGAACTTCGGATCCGTCGACGGCGACTCCGCCGCGGCCATGCGTTACACCGAAGCGCGGCTGACCCCGTTGGCCATGGCGATGATGAAAGACCTGGACAAGGATACGGTGGATTTTGGTCAGAACTTCGATGACAGCCTCGAAGAACCCCTGGTTTTGCCTGCCCGCTTTCCAAACCTGCTGGTAAACGGTTCCTCGGGTATCGCCGTGGGTATGGCGACAAACATACCGCCGCACAACCTGATAGAGGTTTGCGAGGCGGTCATGGCGATGATCGACGAACCTTCCATCAGCTCTGAAGAACTTATGAAGCGACATCTACCCGGTCCGGATTTTCCCACCGGTGCTACCATAGTGGGGCGCGAGGCGATTCGCGAAGCATACACAACCGGTCGCGGGATAATCACCATGCGTGCGGTGGCCCAAATCGAGACGCTGCCCGGGCAGAAGAGCCGCTTGGTGATAACGGAATTGCCCTACCAGGTCAACAAGGCGAAGCTGGTAGAAAAGATTGCCGAACTCGTCCGTGACAAGGTGGTCTCGGGGGTTACCGACCTACGCGACGAGAGCGATCGCGAGGGCATGCGCGTTGTGGTAGAGATTTCGCGGAACGGCAATCCCCACGTGGTATTGAATCAACTTTACAAACATACACCTCTGCAGAGCAGCTTCGGTATTATACTGCTCGCTTTGGTCAACGGTCATCCCAAGGTGATGACCCTCAGGGACGCTATCTACTATTACCGGGCGCACCAACGGGAGATCGTCCAGCGTCGCACCCGATACCTGCTGGAGAAGGCGGAAGACCGGGCCCACGTACTCGAGGGCCTGCTGACCGCCCTCGATGATATTGACCGCGTGATAAATATCATCCGGGCGAGCCAGACGGTCGATTCCGCCCGCGGGCGATTGATGGACACCTTCGGCCTATCCGAGCTTCAAGCCCAGGCCATCCTGGAGATGCGCCTGCAACGCCTAACCGGCCTCGAGCGGGAGAAAGTGCAGGGCGAGTACAACGACCTGGTGGAGACGATTGCCGACTATAAGGCGATCCTCGCGGACAGCACCCGAGTGGATCAAATCATCCGCGAAGAGATGGACGAACTGGTCGAGCACCACGGGGACCCTCGACGCACCAAGATAATCTCTGGCGAAGGGGACCTCCAGATCGAGGATCTGGTCGCCGAAGAGGATATAGTCTTAACCCTCAGTCACCAAGGTTACGTCAAGCGCATGCCGGTTAGCACCTATCGCAAGCAGCGCCGCGGCGGTAAAGGCATTCTCGGTATGGGTACCAAAGAGGACGATTTCGTGGAGCAAATGTTCATCACCACCACGCATAGACACCTGCTGTTTTTCACGAGTCGTGGCAAGGTGTACGCCCTCAGGGCCCACGAGATTCCCGAGGGTTCCCGTCGTGCCCGGGGCACGCCCGTCATCAACCTCATAACCATCGAACCCGGCGAGCGCGTAACCGCGGTTATCCCGGTTCGAGACTTTGAAGAGGGCGGCTACCTCTTCATGTCGACCAGCGAGGGATACATCAAGAAGACCTCGCTGGAAGAGTTCGCCAATATCCGGCGAAGCGGGCTGATCGCCATTTCCCTGGGTGAGGAAGACGATCTCAACGGAGTTGCCCACACCGGGGGAGATGCGGAGATACTGCTGGTCACACGGTTGGGCCAGGCGATCCGTTTCTACGAAGAAGATGTTCGACCCATGGGGCGTACCGCCCGCGGGGTGATAGGCATAAGGCTCGACGAGGGCGATCGCGTCGTAGGCATGGAAACCGTGGAACCGGGTACCGACGTGCTCGTGGTATCGGAACGCGGTTTCGGCAAGCGCACCCCCATAGAAGAATACAAGGTGCAAAAGCGCGCCGGTAAAGGTCTCAAGACCCTGCGCGTTACGAAGCGGACAGGATTGGTCGTCGGGGTCAAGATCGTGAAACCGGGGAATGAGATCATGCTGGTGACCGGACGGGGAGTCATACTCAGGACTTCCGTCGATTCCATATCGGTACTCAGCCGCAACACGCAGGGCGTTATCATCAATCGTCCCGCAGAAGACGACAAGGTTGTATCCCTGGCCCACATGGTCGTGCGGGAAAACGGCGAGAAACGCGACGAGTCGGAGGTCATATCCGAAGATGAGCACTCGGACGGGGAGTGAGGGAGAGATACCGTGAGATCGGGTAAAATATCTCCGCGAATTCTCAGGGGCTTCGTTCTAAGAAACCTCGGCCATCGGCGCGACGAGGTGGTGGTGCCAGCGGCGTTTGGCGAGGACGCCAGCGTACTCGATTTGGGAGGCGCCCCAGTAGTAATATCGACGGATCCCATAACTGCCGCGCAGGCCGGCGCCGGTCGTCTGGCCGTCATCGTATCCTGTAACGATGTCGCGGCCGGCGGGGCGGAACCCGTGGGAGTTCTTTTGACGATCATTCTACCCGCCGATTCGGAGCCCGAACTCCTACGCAGGATCATGGGCGAGGCCCACGAGGCGGCGAAGGAACTCGGTGTGGCAATCATCGGGGGACACACCGAGGTTGCGCCCTACGTAAGCCAGCCCATCCTGAGTACTACCGTCGTGGGTAAGGCTTTGCCCGATCTTCCCTACTGGCCGATCACGAGCTCCGCCGCCAAGCCGGGGGATCGGTTGCTATTGACCAAGGTGGCCGGCGTGGAAGGGAGCACCATTTTGGCCACGGACTTCCGCGACGTATTGCTGGCAAGGGGGGTATCGGAAGAATCCCTGGAGGAAGCCGAAACCATGGCGGAATGGATCAGTGTGGTACCGGAAGCGCTGGCGGCCGCCCAGGCGGGGGCGCGAGCCATGCACGACGTTACCGAGGGAGGTATCGTCGGGGCCACCTACGAAATCGCCGCCGCGTCGGGTAGAGGTGCCATCCTTTACGAAGATCGCATACCAGTTGCCCGGGTAACCAGGGAGTTTTGTGAGGTATTGGAACTCGATCCTCTGCGCCTCATATCGAGCGGAAGTCTGCTCATGGCCACCCCGGAACCCGATGCGGTCATCGGTGCCCTTAAAGAGATCGACATACGGGTCACCGAGATCGGCAGGATTACCGAGGACGAAGAACTTGCCCTGGTGCGTCAACTCCCGGGCGGTGGAGAGGTATGGATGGAATTGACTCCACCCGAGCGGGACGAATTGTGGCGAGCGGTGGAGATGTACCGCTAAACCGCGGTACATCTCGCGCGAACCAGCAATTACTCGTGTAGTCGGCGATAATAGCTTTGGGCGAGATATACGGCCGCCAGGGGATTGTGCCCCAGGACCCGGTCTTTGGCGGCCAGTACCGTGCTAGGAGCCTCGGCGTACTTGAAGAACAGACTGTCGTGTCCCACGCAAAGGCCCAGGACAACGTTCATGTCGGTCTCTCTTTCGTTCATCAGCATGGCCTGTCCTATGGGATTGCACATTGCCTCGAAGTCCGCCTCGGGATGAAAACGAGATTGCGGCGGGATGCCGACATCCCCCTTGTGTACGCTCCCGCAGGAGCAAACGGCGGATACTACCTCGAAATCCTCTTTCAGCAAGAAGTCGGCTACTACCCGGGCTTCCCTCTTCAGACCGCTACAAAAGGCCAGGCCTAACCGTTTCGCCTCCATCCTATGGGCGAACTCGGCGATCTCCTGAAGTCGGGTCCACTGGCAATAACCGGTCGTCTCCACAGCGGCGGCGTTTCGGGCTATCATTCGGTTGGCTTCGTTTTTGTATTCGCCGAGGGCTTTCGACAGCCATTCACCCTCGTTTTGCGGGCATCCGGCGGGTCTTTCTTCTTTATTCCCGCTGCTGCAGGCCAGGGTTTTGCACCAGGCGCAAATGCTCATGACAATCACTCTCCCTGTCGTCTATACTCTTTGCGCGAATCCTTACCATTTCCTTCGTCGATGGGACGTCCGCCGCGCGATCTCGCCGCAGCCGATGGTGCGAGGTGCCGTTTGAGCGAGTCCGGATTACAATGGTCGGGGTACTTGGACCCGGGGACCATGAATTCCGGTTGTGCCCATAGGCTCGGAACCTCATCGGAGAAGTGAATTCTCTTCCTGAACATGCAGCGGCAATTTTCTCGAAAGAGAACCTGGATGGAGTAGGGATGCGAATGCTCGTGGGGTTGGCCCGCATCGGGATCTCAGCGACGGTCGCGACGCTGGGCATATACACGATCGGCTTCCTCCGTTTCAGATTTCGCGCGGTCTTCGACGACAGGAGCCTCCTTTGGGCTTTCACCGCCCCGGTGGCATTCGCCCTCGTGATCCTCACCTGCTCTATGGTGGGAGTATTGCATATCTCGCGCACGAAGAACCTGGTTGTACCGGGGAACGCGGCCCTTTTGGCGCTGGCAGTCGTTTTGAATGCGCACGCTTTGGGGGGCGGTACCGCGACCATGGGATTGCTACGGCTTTACCCCGAACAGGCATGCCGCAATTGGATGGAATTGATGACAGTTTTGGCCCTCGGTCATTCTCAGATTTCGGGTGAGCGGCGGAGCACATTCTCGCTGCGCGCATGCGTCCGAAAGGCGCATGGGCCGGTTGGGGCCGCGAACCGTTCGTGGGTCGAGTCCAGTCCGTCGCGGGTGGCAGATCTAGAAGCTTTGTGGAACCGCCGATATTGCGGACACCGTGCTCGTGGGGTATTATGAGTGCACTCGATCGAGGCGATCGAGCCCCGATGAACGGGCAGTACCGTGAAGAGAGCTCCAGAGAGTCGGCGAGGCTGGGAAGCCGATGCTCTTCGGCCGGTACCATCCACCCCGGAGGCGTTCCGCGGAGCGCGGAACGGTGACAACTCGAGACTGCCGGAGGGGATCTCCTATCGGGAGATCAACTGGGGTGGCACCGCGGGCATTTACGGCTCGTCCCTGGGGACGGGCCGATCGTCGTTTTTGGAGGGGTTAATCGTGGGACGTGACGAGATACTTGAGGAACTGATGCGGATCGGCCGGGAGTCCTATCGTTTGCGCCTAACCCCGGGTACTGCCGGCAATTTGAGTGTTCGGTCGGAGAAGGGATTAATCATTTCACGGTCCGGGGTCTCCCTCGGATTCGCGGTCAAAGACGATTACCTGGAGGTAACCGGTGACGATGCTGGAGGAAATGGACGGCCTTCCAGCGAGTTGCCGATGCACGCGGCCATCTACCGGAAAGTCCCGGAGGCACGGGCGGTATTGCATTTTCACGGTCCGTGGATCATCCAGATTGGGACCCGTGAGCATCCGCGCCGCTGGATACCGGAGCCCATGCCCCCGGAGTTTTCTCGCCTGGCACCCGAAGGGTATGTGCCCCGCGTCCCCGCCATGGATCCCGGGTCGGCACGATTGGCGAACGCCACGGGCGAGGCATTCCTTTGTGGTAGTCGGGGTGCGGTTTTGTGCGGTCACGGAGGTGTCGCCTGGGGTGACGACCCCCGGGATGCTCTGCACTGCGCCGAGGCGATGGAGTCTGCCGCCGGGGGGCACTTCCTGTACAGATTGGCGAGGATGGTCGAGGGGAGGGATGCGCGGTGATTAGACCGCTGAGTTGGAAAGATGGCGCATTGATGCTTTTGGATCAAAGAAAACTGCCGAAAGACGAGATCTGGATGCGTTTGGAGACCGTAGAAGAGGTGGCGAAGGCTATAAGGGACATGGTGGTCAGGGGAGCCCCGGCCATTGGCCTTACTGCAGCCTACTCCATGGTGTTGGCGGTACCGCAGCAATCGGGAACGCACTCCGCTTCTGGAGACGGCGATTCGGCAGTCTTGGACATCGAAACGCAGGGTGTCATGAACGAGCTTCTCGATGCGGCCAGGAAACTGGAGGCATCTCGCCCCACCGCGGTCAACTTGTCCTGGGCCACCCGGAGGCAGCTGCGGGTCGCGGCGGATGCGGCCTCCGAGGGCGACGATATTCGCGAGGCTCTGTTGCGGGAGGCGCGTCGGATGCACGAGGATGACGTTGCGGGCAATCGTCGCATGGGTAAATACGGTGCTGGTTTCCTGGTCGAGGGAGATAGGGTCTTGACGCACTGCAATGCAGGTGCCCTCGCGACCGGTGGATATGGGACTGCCCTCGGCGTAATCCGAGCCGCCTTTGAGTCCGGCCTCAACATCGTCGCCTATGCTACCGAAACGCGTCCCTATCTGCAGGGAGCTCGACTAACCACCTGGGAATTGGTCCGTGACGGCATCCCCGTCAGACTCCTAGTAGATGGTGCCGCGGGATTCCTCATGGCGCGCGGGGAGATCGATGCCGTGGTCACCGGCGCGGATCGCATCGCCTCAAACGGTGACGTGGCGAACAAGATCGGGACGTATCAGTTGGCCCTCGCGGCCAAAGCCAATGATATCCCGTTCTATGTCGCCGCTCCGATATCCACCTTGGATTTGGAGATCCCGGACGGTGAGGGTATTGCGATCGAAATGCGGGACGGGGAAGAGATCACCCACTATCGAGGCGAACAAGTGGTGCCCGACATGGTCGAGGCGGTCA
The DNA here is from genome assembly GCA_964385545.1 of uncultured Clostridia bacterium. GTDB lineage: Bacteria > Bacillota > Sulfobacillia > SLMV01 > SLMV01 > CSSED11-154. The sequence continues at coordinate 8,482 of CAYLPL010000038.1, forward strand.
ATTACGCTTTCGACGTTACCCCGGCACATTTGATCACCGCCATCATCACCGAGCGCGGGGTGGTGCGGGCACCATATACCCGAGGAATATTGCGACTCATCGAGGGAGATGTTCATAATGCTTGATATGAAATTCATCCGCGAGCACCCCGATCGCGTTAAGGATGCCATAGTGGCCAAAGGGGAGGGAGATGTGGACGTCGACCAGCTCCTCGAGGTGGACGCGCGATGGCGCTCCTACCTGGCGGAGTTGGAGAGATTACGCGCTGTACGCAATGAGACTTCGAAGACGATCGGACGTCGCAAGCGCGACGGCGAAGATGCCGAAGAGATGATTGCCCGGATGCGCGAGGTCAACGAGGAAATTGACCTGCTGGAAGAGCGTACCCAGCTACTGCAGCGAAAAATCGATGACAGCCTCGCCCTCATACCCAACATCCCCCATCCCGACGTTCCCCGCGGTGATGGCGAAGAAGACAACCTGGAAATCGATCGCTGGGGAAAGCCGCGGGAGTTCTCCTTCGAACCCCAGGCGCACTGGGATCTCGGCGTCTCACTGGGGATTATGGATTTCGAACGCGGCACCCGAATCGCGGGCGCTCGGTTCTCCATCTTGCGCGGGGCAGGAGCTCTCCTGGAGCGTGCTTTGATTTGCTACATGATGGATCTTCACGTCCAAGAGCACGGATACGAGGAAGTGATACCCCCATATTTGGTCAATCGAGAAAGCATGTTCGGGACGGGACAGCTTCCCAAGTTCGAAGATGATGCCTTCCTGGTGAATCGTCAGGATTACTTCCTCGTGCCTACGGCAGAAGTGCCGGTGACGAATATGTATCGCGGCGAGATGATGTCCGGGGAAGATCTTCCCATGAGGTTTGTCGCCTACAGCGCCTGCTTTCGGGCGGAAGCCGGGGCCGCCGGTAGGGATACGCGGGGGCTAATACGCCAGCATCAATTCAACAAGGTGGAACTGGTTCAGTATACTCTTCCTGAGCAATCCTATGATACGTTAGAGGAGATGCGAGGACAGGCGGAAAAGGTCCTGCAACGTCTCGAGATTCCCTACCGCGTTCTGAAGATGTGTACGGGAGATATGGGTTTCGCCCAGTCGAAAAAATACGATCTGGAGATTTGGATGCCGAGCTATCAGGATTACGTCGAGATTTCTTCCATCAGCAACTTCGAGGATTTTCAGGCCCGTCGCGCCGATCTGCGATTCCGCCGGGAGAAGGATTCCCGCCCGGAATTCGTCCACACTCTAAACGCGAGCGGTCTGGCCGTGGGACGCACCGCGGCATCCATAATAGAGAACTACCAGAATGAAGATGGCTCCGTGACCGTTCCCGAACCACTGAGGCCGTATATGCGGAACCTGGAGACTATCGGGCGCGCGAAGGATTAGGTGACGGGAGAATTGACGGACTGGCCTGGATGCGGTTATGGTCACGAATGTATATTGGTGAATGGGGATGCAAGAGAATTGCGGAGGGGTGCCGGAGTCTGGCTGAACGGAACGGTCTTGAAAACCGTCGAGGGTCCTGCCCTCCGTGGGTTCGAATCCCACCCCCTCCGCCAGCTATCGAGATGCATGCACTACCGCTTGTCCACAGGGATATGTACAGGTGTGACGGGAATCGATTGAGTTATACATACCCTGAATTGTTGATAACCATGGGGTTTATGGGGATAAGTAGCGGTCATTGTGGATAACTAGGGTGCGTATCTCCGGGGTTTTCCACAGGTTGTGAACACTGGCATATCCCACGTTCTGGTGCCAAAAAACCTTGCACCGCATGTGTCAATATGCTACCATACTTAAGCATCGATCGAAGGATACGGAGGAGTACCCAAGTCTGGCTGAAGGGGCGGGTTTGCTAAACCTGTAGTAGGGTGACAAGCCCTAGCGAGGGTTCGAATCCCTCCTCCTCCGCACATCAAAGATGCGCCCTTAGCTCAGCGGATTAGAGCGACTGGCTACGGACCAGTAGGTCGGGGGTTCGAATCCTCCAGGGCGCACAGTGAGAAAGGCCCCGTCGTTGCCGGCGGGGCCTTACGCCGTCCACGGGTTGCCCTGGATCCCACCGTAGTGTTCTCATACGGTATGGTGGTTATGGCAGGATCCTCGTTCCCAATGCCCAAAAGCCACACCAACTAGACCACAATGTCATACTTTCCGACCTCACCGACTACGGGGACAATGCGGAAATTTGCGGCCGTTGCACTTGGAGTGAACTGGTCGAAAGCCTCGTCGTTTTCTCTGGGTATGGAAAGAAACACTCGGTAAGGAGGTCGGTTTTGGCGGGAGGCAATATGG
>CAYLPL010000039.1:0-10727 GCA_964385545.1 uncultured Clostridia bacterium
GTGGCCATGGACCTATTCGGTGCCATAAACGCTCACGTCCTCGCGGCGATCATCAGCGTTCTCGGATTGGCGGGTGCCATGTGGTTGTTGCGTGGCTATCGTCCCCCCTCCCGAGGACTGCAAGGCGCGAGAATGCCGGGGGATGAATGATGCGAACGCGAATCCGTGGCGCCTTTTGCTCCTTTCGGCGCAGTGGGGTTTCCGGAGTTTTCCGCATTGTTGCGCCCATCACAGGGTCCAATCACCTGCCAGACCCCGGGTGGGTTTTCGTTTGACCGTCGTCGCACACCTCGGCGTGTGCTATCATTTGGGTTGGGAACGAAATCGAAGTATCTCGAGGAGGCCTCGATGTGACTTTTAGGTTGCGGACCTGGCATCGGGTGGCGTTTTTGCTCCTTTGGACGCTGTTGGTCCTTTACCCCAATCCCTGGCGTTTGGTGCAAAGTGTCCACCGGGTATTCGAACCGCCCGTCGGTGCTGCGGCGGTCGAACACCTGTTGCCGGAGGTTCCCCGCGATCCCGCCGAGCTGGAGGCCCACGTTTTGGCCGAGTATCCCTACCGGTATGATTGGACCACTTACCGGGTTCCCTGGTATTTTCCGACCGTCGACGAGGCGCTAAAGCGGGGTGAAGGTGACTGCAAGACCCGATTCGTGATCCTGGCGTCTTTGTTCGAAGCCCTCGATGTACGCTATGTCCAGACCTTCTCGATCAGCCATTTCTGGTTGACCTACGAAGGCAAAGAGGAAACCCCCTTGGAGAAGGATTCCAACGCCTGGCTGGTTCGGGGAGAGGACGGTACACGGCTCAAGGTGCCCCGCGAGGATGCCCAACAGATTTGGCGGATCTTTCGGGAGGCCTTTTGGGATGCCATGCCGCCGCTTCGCAAGGTGATGTTCCTCGCGGGTGTGCCACTGGCGGCCCTCTTACATCTTCCCCTGGCGCTCTTGGGGAGGGTGCACCGTGGGGCCGTCGCGAGGATTGCGGGGGAGAGGCTTTCGATGCACTGAGGGTATTGCCTTGGAGTTTTTGGCGCAGTACCATCACCTAGAGGTATGCGGTGGATTCTGGCCCGCGTCTCGTCGGGATGATGGCGCTTTTGGGTCGTTCACACCCCTCATCGGGGGTGTTATAATACGTAAGAATTGTTTGCCAAAGGAGGGACGACTTGCTCGCTCAGCTATCCAACTTCGCAAGTGGCGTCGGTTTGTTGAGTATCACCTGGGAAGAAGCCGGGATGCTGATCCTCGGCTGTATGCTCATCTACCTGGCTATTGCCAAAAAGGTTGAACCGCTCCTACTTCTCCCGATCGGTTTCGGAATGCTAATCGCCAACATGCCCCTGAACACCCTGATGGATCCCCCCGGTGACGGTACACCCGGCGGTCTCATGTGGTACATATACCAGGGTGTCGACCTGGCCATATTCCCACCCCTCATATTCCTGGGGATAGGTGCCATGACCGACTTCGGTCCCCTGATAGCGAATCCGGTGACCATACTCCTCGGGGCCGGTGCTCAGGCGGGGATCTTCACCAGTTTCATAGGAGCCATGTGGTTGGGCTTCAATCCTGCCCAGGCGGGATCTATCGGTATCATCGGCGGTGCCGACGGTCCCACGGCCATATATCTTACCAGCCAATTGGCTCCGGAGATCCTGGGTCCCGTGGCCGTCGCGGCCCACTCCTATATGGCGCTGGTGCCGGTCATCCAGCCGCCGGTGGCCAAGTTACTCACTTCCAAGGAAGAACGCCGAATCCGTATGCCCGAGATGCGCCAGGTCTCCCGGACGGAAAAGGTCCTCTTCCCCGTAATCATCACGGTCCTGGTCGGACTGGTCATTCCCCAGGCCCTGCCCCTGGTAGGTATGCTAATGCTCGGTAACCTCATGAGGGAGTCGGGAGTGGTGAAAAGACTCTCCGAGGCAGCGGCCAACGAGGTGGCCAACGTGGTAACCATCTTCCTGGCCGTCGCGGTGGGGGCCAGTGCCAGTGCCAGCCGCTTTTTCAGCTTCGAGTTCCTCTCGATTCTGTTTTTGGGACTCGCCGCCTTTGCGGTCAGTACCGCGACGGGCGTCTTGCTGGCGAAACTGTTCAATGTATTCAGTGGAGGAAGGATCAATCCACTTATCGGGGGAGCCGGGGTTTCCGCGGTTCCCCAGGCGGCACGAGTCGCCCAGGTGTTAGGTCGCGACGCGGATCCCAGCAACTTCCTGTTGATGCACGCTATGGGTCCCAACGTGGCCGGGGTAATCGGCTCGGCCGTGGCGGCCGGAGTTCTGTTGTCACTGCTCAGCTGAGCGAACGGCGAAAGCGAATAGCCCCGGGGGTGGAGTACCGTACTCCACCCCTTTTCCTTTCCCGATAGGGAATGGGATGGCCGCGTCGAAATATCCCGGTGAGCGGAAGATACCGCCGTACGGGAGAGGAGCGGATCATGAATCCCAGCGAGAGGCTCACCACGCGAACGGTATTGACGAGAAACTACGCCATAATTGACCCGAACGGCTTATGCCCCACGTCCGTCCCTGGTTACGAGGGTTGCAAGGTATACGTGATGGCCAGCCCCGGCCTCGGTGCAGACTTCGCCCACTACCTGGTGACCATTGCGCCCGGAGGAAACGCGAACCTGAGCCCGGCACCCGAGGAACAGATATTCGCCTACGTCCTGAAGGGGGAGGCCTCGGCGCGATCCCACGACAACAGCTGGGGTCTGGTGGCGGGCGGTTACGTTTATGCCCCGCCCGGCGCGGCCTTGGAGATGGGAAACATCGTGAAAGAGGAGCTGCGCATAGCAATCTTCCGTCATCCCTACCGGTGCGGGGGAGGCGAGTATCCCTGGATGGTCGCCGGCGATCTGGACCAGGTCGAAGCTGATCCCCGCGAGCCGGGAACCTACCTGCAAAAGAGGCTGTTGCCGGACGATGCGGCCTTCGACCTCACCGTGAACGTGCTGCACTTTGACCCGGAGGATTCGCATCCCTTCGTGGAAAATCATCACGAGAGTCACGGGTTGCTAATGCTCGAGGGCTCGGGGAAATACCTTTTGGGCGATCACTGGCACGAGGTTCGCGCTGGGGATTACATATGGATGGGTCCCTTCGTACCCCAGGCCTTCGTTTGCACGGACGGCGACGGGGCCAAATACCTGTACTCCAAGGAGGTAAACCGCGACGTGGTGCTCCCCTAAAAGGGGGCACGTCACCGGGACCACGCGGCTCAGTGTGCGCGGATCCGCGGGGTTACACCCCGGAAGAAGTCAGCGTCCGGGCCAGCTGGTCGATGGCCTCGCGGATCTTGGTCTCCCGATCCCGTCGCGACCAGCTGACGATCGCCCCGCCGAGGTAATCGCAGCCGCGGGAGGAGCACATCTTCTTGATCCCACGCAATGCCCGGTTCCCGCCGAGCCAGGCGTACGGCAGATGTTGGGTTACGAGTCCCGCAGCCTTCGCCCCTTGGGGGATGTCGATCTCTCGGATGCAGTGGCCCATCACCTGCGCCAGCGAGAACGCGTGGACGGGCGAGGCGAATACCAGGGTCTCGCACCCGGAGATATCGGGAAGTTCCACCTCCGACACGCTTCCCTTGCCCGGTCGGTAGTCTTCGGGTGTCTTCACCCGCATTAGATTGGCATCATAACCCATCTGGTGCAGCCTGTCCCGCAGTCCCTCGGCGACGGCTAGGGTGTTGCCGGTATGAGAATAGACCACTATTCCCACGGTCATTTCGCTCGCCTCCTCGCTCGATTCCAGTCATGTCCAATTATACCCGATAGATGCCGCGACAATCTCTTCGGTTACGGCGATTTCTCCCGAAAACCCCGCGCGCCAGGAGATCTCGACTATATGGAAGCCTATTGTCGGCGGCGTTTCCCGAGCCCGTTTATGCCCTACCGTAACGGGGGAGAAATATCGGAGTGTCGGAAAGGGGCGATGCGCATGACCGAGGAGGAATCGGTTGACCGGGCGGAAACCCCGGGCAAAGATGGCGAAGAATGTGGGACGGGAGCGAGGGATGCGGGTTCGAGGTTTGACCTAGCCGCCGTCCTGCGCAAATTGGGAGATCACATCACCGGGGCGTTTACCTGAGGTGTTCGCTGAGGGAGGCGGTCGCCTCTCGTGAACCCGGACGGGTAGGCGGGGGATCCGCCGGATCCCCCGCCTTTCGCCCTTTGTCCTTGATCGGCGCGGGGCTTGGATTACGGCAGCATCTCGTTTATGACGCCCCAGGCGTCCGGGTGCTCCTGTCCCAGGCGCCAGAAGGAAACGCCAGCCAGACCGTAATCGGTCACCAACTCGAGTTTCGCCGCCAGGCTTTCTTCGTTTTCGAAATAGACTATGCGCTTTTTGCCATCTTCGTCCGCGTAGCGGTAGTAGGGCACGGAGTCCCCGTCGGACCACTCGATCTGCGCGCCGAAGCGGCCCGCTCGATCGAGGCAGCTCGGCCAGGTATATGCCCGGGCACGGTGGGGATCGTCGACGTCTTCCCAGTCGTAGCCGTAGAAGGGCACGCCCAGCAATACCTTTTCGCGGGGCACCTGGGTCAGGGTGTAGCGGATCACGTTTTCCACCCACCAGGCCGCGGCCACGGGACCCGGCGACGCCGTACTCCAGTGCTGATCGTAGGCCATGGGTATCAGGTAGTCCACGAGGCGCCCGAGCGTCTCGTAATCGTAAGCGTAGTACCAGTGGTTTGGTCCATCCCAAAGCTTGGCGTGCACGGGCATGGTTATCAGGTAATCCTCGCCGTAGCGGGCCCGCAACTCGGCGACGAAATTGTTGAGGGCATTCCTATCCTCGGGGCGAACGCTTTCGAAGTTCAAATCCACGCCGTCGTAACCGCGTTCCAATATGGTGCCGATAACCTCCAGGGCCCTTTCGGTGTGGACGGGATCGTTGAGTATCTTTTTCGCCAGATCGGGACAGAAACTACCATTGGTAATCCGCACCAGGGTGCGGCGATTCTTGCTTTCCGATGCCCAGGAGAAGAGGAACGGGCTGTCGTAACCGCTTCCGACGATGTATCCGTCATCGTGCATCTCGAGGGCGTAGCTGGACATTATGGGCAGGTTGATCCGGGAACCGTGATCGCGGACGGTACTGTAGGAGTCGCCGCGGGCTTCATCGCGACCCAGGTACCAGCCCGCGACTTTGAAGTGGTCCGGGGCGTCGGCGTCGGGGTCCGGTGCCGTGCTGCCGCCAAGCTCGCGGAACTTCCTGATGAAGCGGGAAAGCATGGTGACGGCCTCGGCACGGGTGGTGGGGTCGTTGGGGGCGAAGATCTCATAGGCCACCCTGCCGTAGATTAACTGCGTCTCCGGGCTGACCGCGGCAGCCGCTGGCAGCGCCCACTCCGGTATTTCGTCGGAATCGTCGAAGATATCCAGGTCTCGCCGGTGCGCCTGGACGCCGAGTTCCACCAGGCTGCGCCCCAGGATCGTGGCCAGCTGCACCCGGTCCACGGTTTCGTCGGGGCGGAAGGTATCGTCGGGAAAACCCTCGAGCAATCCCAGTTCCACCGCCCTCTGTATGTCTGCGCGCTCCTCGGGGGAGAGGCCTTCGGTGTCGACAAAATCCACTTCCCCGGTCTCGCCGGGGGGTTCACCGAGAAGCCGCAGGATCCAGCGGGTGAAATCCAGTCGCGTTATGGGCTGATCCGGGCCGAAGCGGTCGTCTTCCAGCGCGTATATCACGCCAGAGCGCTGCATGACGGATATGGTGTCCTCGGCCCAGTGATCCTCGATATCGCTGAAGGCGGGTTCCAAATCCAACTGCTGCGCCCGGGCCACCGGTGTGGCGGGGACGATCACGAGGATCGCGAACGCCGATACCAATGCGGCGCAGCTTCTCAGCCAGTAGGGCATGTACGTACCTCCTAAATCATTTTCGGGCGCCGGCGTCGACCGGCGAAGGTTGCGATCGTGCACTGCACTTTGGGATTGACGCCCCGAGGAACGGTAGGTTCCATTCTCGGCAATTTCTCCACTCCCGGCTTTCCCACCTGCACGTTTATCAACAGGTAAAGAGTTTGTTAGCGAAACTCGTCCCTCTTCCCGGGAGGAATCCCGCCCGCATATCGGAAGTGTTGAGGATAGGTCGCGGCGTGAGTCGCGAGTCAAAGACAGGAGGACTGATCCCAGGTGACGACAGAAGAGCTCAAGGCAGGTTTGGAAGAGGAATACCTTACCCTCGAGAGGCTCAGTTGGCCGGAGCTCCGAGATCACATGGCGGCGGGGACGGACCTGGTACTCATCCCGGTTGGATCGACGGAACAACACGGCCCCAACGGGAGTTTCTCCGTCGATACCGGACGGGCCCAGGGGTTCGTGAATCGACTGGCTGCCCGCATGTATCCTCGGGCGCTGGCGATTCCCGCCGTGCCCTACACCATTTCGCCCCATCACATGAACTTCCCGGGAACGGTGACCCTGACCCCCGAGACCTTCCTGGCGGTGATGCGGGAGATCGTGGACAGCCTCTACCGCCATGGTTTCAGGAAGTTCTTCTTCGCCAACGGACACGGAGGCAATAGGCCGGCCCTCACGCTGTTGATGGGACAACTTCGCGAGGACTATCCCGACGTCAAGGCCGCCTGGGCCTCGTTCACCTCCGTGGCCTCGGACGTGGTCAACGCCGGGGTGCAATCGGAGACCCACGGCCATTCCTGCGAGGGAGAAATGTCTCAGGCCATGTATCTCGCCCCCTGGACGGTAAAAGAGCATCGCGTCCCCGGGGATATCGTACTGAAGTCGCCGGACGACGCCTTAAGGGGTAGCATATCGCGGGCTCTCAAGTTCGACGAAATTACCGCGAACGGTGCCCTGGGCGATGCCTCCAAGGCCAGCTGGGATTTCGGACGGGAGATAATCGAGACTGCCCTCGACCGGGTGGAAGAATACCTGGAGGATTTTTAGGAACGTGATAGCATGCATCATTTCCGGGTATACATAGATGTGTGTTGGAGGTGATGTGAGTGGAAGACGCACAGCAATATCTGCGGCCGAATGCCGCGGGATCGGCCGAGGAGATCGCCGGGGAAGGGACGCTCGCCAGCAGGTACGGTAGCGGAGCCCTGGACGTCTATTCGACGCCAGCCATGGTGGCTTTGATGGAAGGTGCCGCCGTGGATGCGGTGGCGAAAGAGTTGCCCGAGGGTTGGACCACCGTGGGCATATCGCTGGATATTCGCCACCTCGAGCCGAGTCCTCCCGGATCGCATATCGTGGCCCGGGCAAGGCTTCGGGAGATGAAGGGCCTCAGGCTAATCTTCGACGTCGAGGCGGAAGACGATGTGGGCAACATCGGCGAGGGGACGCATCAACGATACTGCGTCGAGGCCGAACCTTTCCTCGCTGCCGCGGCCGCCAGGCACAAGGGGGAAGGTGAATCGCGATGAAAGGTGACAACGGGGAGCTCTCGGCCGAGATCCTTAAGGTCATCGGGCCTGTGATGATCGGGCCCTCCAGTTCGCACACGGCGGGTCCTTTGCGCCTGGGTAGGGCGGCGCTGGCATTACTGGGAGAGGAAATCGCCTCGGCCCGGATCATCCTCATGGGTTCGCTGGCCGCCACCGGCCGCGGTCACGGAACACCCGAGGCCGCCGTAGCGGGGCTTTTGGGTATGGAATCGGACGACAGGCGCGTCCCGCGCGCCCTCGGGCTGGCGCGGGAGCGGGGGCTGGAATACGAGATAGTCTATTCGGACATAACCGGCTCCCACGCCAACGAACTGGTCTTTCAGCTGCGGGGAACCGAAGGGGCAACTGTGACCGTCCAGGGAGCGAGCCTGGGCGGTGGCGAGATACTGCTGACCGCCGTCGACGGATTCGAGGTATCCATCGACGGCCGCTATCCCACGCTGGTGGTCTTCATGGTAGATCGCCCCGGACTGATAGCGTCGGTCTCCAAGGCTATAGGGGGGCGCGGAATGAACATCGCCTTCATGTCGGTATCGCGCAAGAGGCGGGGGCAGGATGCCCTGATGAGCATCGAATTGGACCATCCGCCTGACGATAACCTGGTGGCGGACGTGCGCGGTGTCGAAGGCGTAGCGGGAGTCAGGTTCATACCCGATACCCTGTGAGCTTTACCGGGAGGTGTAACTGGTGGATGTCGACGGGACCTTCGCGACGGTGATGGGCGGTGAGGCGCCCTCGGTTGCGGATCTAATCGAAAAATCCTCGGACGTGGGAAGCCTGTCGGGGGTCGCCCTTGCGGGTCCCGAAGGGGAAAGGCTCCTGGCGGAGATGGGGAAACGCTGGGACGTGATGCGTGAATCGGTAAGGGATGGCCTGGAGGGCGTGCAACGATCGGCCGGGGGCATGGTAGCCCGCGATGGATCGCGATACTTGGAATACGCCCGCTCCGGCGGTGGGCTCTTGCCGGCGCTGCCGGGCAAGGCGGCGGCCTATGCCTTGGCGGCCTCGGAGTGCAACGCGTGCATGGGTCGGGTTTGTGCCGCCCCCACGGCCGGGGCGTGTGGGGTGCTCCCGGGCATTCTCTTGGCGATGTCAGAGGAACGGGGCTCCTCCGACTCGGAGATCGCTACGGTCCTGGTCACCGCCGGCCTGGTGGGTTCGGTCATCGCGGCGCGCGCCAGTCTCTCCGGGGCCGAGGGAGGCTGCCAGGCGGAATGCGGTTCCGCCGCGGCCATGGGTGCCGCCGCCTTGGTGGAACTCGAGGGCGGGACTCCAGAGAAGGCGGGACATGCCGCGGCCCTTGCCCTTAAGGGTTTCATGGGCCTGGTGTGCGATCCGGTGGCGGGGTTGGTGGAAGTGCCTTGTATCAAGCGAAACGCCATCGCCGCCGTACATGCCCTGACCGCGGCCGATATGGCCCTGGCAGGTGTCGTCAGCGCCATACCCGTCGATGAGGTAATCGACGCTATGGGTCGGGTAGGTCGCGCCCTGCCGGAGGAATTGCGGGAAACGGGACGCGGGGGCGTCGCCGCGACGCCCACCGGGCGGGCCATATCCGCCAAAGTCCACGGTGATTCCCAATCGAGCGACGATTGAAAGGATGATCATGTATGCCCGGTTTGTTCACACCGATCGAATTGAGAGATCGCAACGTTCGCAATAGGATCGTAATGCCGCCGATGGCCACCGAATATGCCACCGAAGAGGGAGAAGTAACCGAGGAGCATCTGGCTCATTACCGGGAACGCGCGAACTCCGAAGTGGGCATCATCATCGTAGAACATACCTTCGTTCGCCCGGACGGGCGTGCCAGCGAGCGGCAGTTGAGTATAGAAGATGATTCCAAGGGACGGGGCTTGTCGCGGTTGGCCAAGACCATACGCGAGGGAGGTGCCCTGGCCATACTCCAGATTACCCACGCGGGCGGTACCGGGATGGGCGACGGAGTGCAATTGCGCGGTGCCGGATCGGTCCCGGTGCCCGAGAGAAACTACCCGGCTCCCGAGCCGTTCACCGCCGAAGAACTATCCGGATTGGCGGAGGAGTTCGCCGCCGCCGCGCGTCGGGCTCTTCGGGCCGGCTTCGACGGCGTGGAACTGCACGGGGCTCATGCTTATCTGATCAACCAGTTTCTCTCCCCGCTATCCAACGACAGGGAGGACGGCTACGGCGGCGACCTGGCGGGACGGGCGAAATTCCCCCTCGAAGTCGTCCGGGCCGTGAAGGACGAAGTCGGTGACGAGATGCTGGTGTTCTATCGCCTGGGAGCCCGCGATTCCATCGACGGGGGCCTGACCCTGGAAGAGGGTGCCACCTTCGGGGCCTGGCTCCACCGGGCCGGGGTGGACCTGATCGACGTATCTGGGAGCCTTGGCGGATCCCGGCCCGAGGGCGTAAAATTTGAGGGCTACTTCATGGAAGATGGCAGCGCGGTCCGCGATGCCGCGACGCCCACTCCTGTCATGGTGGCCGGCGGCGTGGTGAACGCCTGTACGGCCGACGAATTTGTGAGGCGGGAAGTGGTGGACCTAGTCGGAATAGGACGCGCCCTGCTGATGGATCCCTATTGGGCCATCAAGGCAAAAGCGCGCGTCGGAGGGGGCGAATGAAGCCCTTGTACGGCCACCGCATCCCTCCCCCGGGAGGTGGTTGACCTTGTATATCGAAAACCCCAATCCCTTCGTATTCCAGATCGGCGACTTCGGAGTCCGCTGGTACGGGCTCGCTGTGGCTGTCTCCATGGCCATAGGGATATGGTACATCGTAACCGAGGGAAAGCGGCGAGGCTTGGACGAGGACGATCTTTACACCCTTTCCCTTTTGATCCTGGTATTCGGCGTGGTGGGGGCGCGCGGCGTCTTCGTGCTCACCAACCTGGGGCATTTTCTAGAAAATCCCGCCCACATATTTCGCGGTGACGGATTGGCGTGGCACGGCGCCCTTTTGGGTGGTGTGCTCTCGGCCTGGGTCTTCTTCCGCATCCGGGGGCTGATGTTCTCCCGGGTGGCGGATCTCGCCGTGGTGGGACTCAGCGTCGGGTATATCTTGGTGCGATTGGCCAACATAACGAACCAGGAAGTGTTTGGGCGGCATGCCGCCATCCTGGGAACGCGTCATCCGGCCCAGATCTACGGATCCCTGATAGGCCTGGCCTTGCTCGTCCGCTATTTCGTGCTCGAGAGATACCAACCACCGGCGGGTTACCCGTTTTGGTCGTGGCTTTTCTGGGACTCCGGGTTTCGGGCGGTGGTCGAAGACACGGTCAGGACTAATCCTCTTTATGCCTGGGGATACGTAAACGAGAGCTTGGGG
>CAYLPL010000040.1:0-10592 GCA_964385545.1 uncultured Clostridia bacterium
CATCCTTCCCTATCTGGCGATGGCGAATCATTACCTTGCCCTGGCTACCACCATGCTAGTGGCGATACTGGTAATTGCCGGCTTCAATTACTACATATCGGTTGCCAAGGACTACGATTTCCGCACGAGATTCTGGGAGATGACCGCGATAAGCCTGGGAGTGGCGGGCCTGTCTTTCTTCATCGGATACGTGATCCGGGCGACCATGGGGGTGGAGATCTGAAAAGCCACCCGATCAATAGCGTTCGTCCTCCATGGAAACCTCGTTAACGCGAGGTATCTCGACGAGATCCCCGATAACTGCGCTGGTATCCGTACCCGAGGGAACCTGGATGTCGAATCTGATCCTCACATCGTCTTCAGTCTCGGGAGTGAATTCCACACCGGTTATGTTTATCCGATAGTTTCCCAGGACACCCGCGACCTCACCGAGTAGACCGGGCCCCTCCAGGGCCACGACCACGAGCTGGCCCGCCGCCCGCTTTACGGCGAGATAGACTTCGAGCTTGTACAGTAGGTGGAGGGTTATGAGGGTTAGTACAAGGCCGGCACCCGCCTCGACATATAGACCGGCCCCGACGGCCAAACCTAGAGCCGCCGTAATCCAAAGACTCGCCGCGGTCGTCAATCCCCGCACTGTCGTCCCTTCCCGGAGGATAGTACCAGCGCCCAAAAAACCTATGCCGCTTACGACCTGGGCGGCGATTCGGGCTGGATCGCTTTCCGTGAGGCCGAAAAAACGCGTGGGAACGTCGAGGGAAATTATCATAATGAGCGTCGCACCGGCGCAAACGAGTATGTGCGTTCTCAGACCTGCGGGATGATCGCCGAGTGATCGTTCAATGCCTATGAGACCACCGATCACCAATGCCAGCGCCATTTTGACTATCTCTGGTGCCGCCTCCATCGAGACTCACTCCCCAAAACACCATCTCGCGATTCCGAATTCCACATCTACAGGATTGGTTTATTCTCGCGTCCTTTGGCACGGACACCCTTTATGTGGACGCCCGAGTTGCAGGATCCCCGGAAGATATGCCGGATCTCATCGTCAGCAACCCGAATCCTCGCCGGTGGAACCGATGTCCATCTCGGGTCCCCTCAATCGTTCCGATGCCAGATCTACTAGATCAGGGTCTAATCGCTTTCCCGCATCAGCCTTCAATTGCTTCAGGGCCGAGCGGTGAGAAATCGACGGTGGTACGAACCCCCGGTGGTCATAACTTCATACGAGTCGGCGATGGCAACGATCCTGGCCCGGAGCGGGATTTCCTCGCCCTGAAGTCCGCGAGAATATCCAGTGCCGCCCCATCTCCCATGTTACATAGTATCTCCTCGGCGACGTGCGCGAACTCACCCGTGGCGCGCTCAATACGGTAACCGGTCCCGGGATGTCCCCCATCGAATCCCATTCTTCAAGGGTTAGATTTCCCCTCTTCAATAAGATACTCTCCGGAACCTTTATCTGCCTATGTCCTGCAGTTGCACCACCGGGATCAGATTGTTCAACTCCAATCGCGTCAATCCTATCGCCAGTGCGATTTCGCTCATGCGCTCCGTGTGAGGTTCCGTCTCGTGGCTTTTCTCGCCCAAAGCCAGAAGCAGGGTATTGATCAAGAAGCTCTTTTGGCTCAGGCCCTGGATAAGCTTGAGCCGGTATATATCATTTTCCCCCTTGGCCGGGGCGGAATACAGGGCTGTCTGGGGTTGGATCCTCGTGCCGATTCCCACCGTCATGGAAATCGGCACATCCCCGACAAAACTACCCGAAAAGCTTTGGAGGATTCCTTGACGCATCGATTCTACTTAGTGCCTTGCCATTCGCGGCAAGACGACGGACTCATCACCTCCCCATCGACCGACCATATCCCCTCGCGGGAACAACGGTGCAACAAACGCGAGACGTCTCTCAACATGCGGTCACCCTGCCGATGCCCGTAAGTGTCGTTGAGCGGTTTCAATCCGTTCAAATCGACTATCGTTATGCTGGTAGGGATCTGCCTGGCGGTATCGAATTGCCGCATCTATTCTTGTGGGAAGTGACGAATAGGCCTCCCTAGCATCGCTCATATCCCTAGAGATGCTGAGCACGGATTGTACCCGGCCACTATCGCCGAAATCGAACACGAGCCTAGTCAGGCAATACCGGACCTCGCCATCGCGGGATAAGGGCCTCCCTGCGTCTGGGGTTCACTGGAATGGGATACTTCGCGCAGGGATGCCTCCCGCAGCAGTGTGGAAATCATCTACTCCGAGTTCCCGATTGGTCTTGGCCGAGCGCCTCCTCCTGCGACACCCAAAATGCGGAGGTTACTGCGGGGTTGGTATACACTCTGCGTAAATCCCGGCCGACTCGCGTGACGAAATCGGTCGGATTCTCGGCCAAAGCCTTAAAGTCCTGTTCCCGGCGGCGGAGAAGGCTTTCGATCTGACGGTTGCGAGTTATGTCCGCGGCGGCGCACACTACCCTATGGACATAACCGTCCTCTCCGATCACCGGTGTTCTCTCGATGGTGATAAGCCGCTTTTCACCGCGACTCACCGCAATCCATTCCTCAAAATGAACGGCCGATTCCCCGGCAAAGACTCGATTCGTCAGCCCCGCGGTCTGGGGATCTTCGAGATACCATGCCATCATATCGCTATTGACGAGGGCGCTTTGCTCTCGCACCAGGAGGGCACCCGCTCCTGGGCCCGTTTTCGTTCCGTTACCTGCATGGCCAGCCCCAGTACCGCGGCCCGGTCGTGATAGACAAATCTCGTCTTTATCGTATGAAGTGCGTGTCCTTTCCCATCCCGAAAAGTGGCGCGTTTCTCATAGGTCCGGGCTTCTCCGTTTCACAGGATTTCGAGGTCGATGAAGCCACAATCCTCCAACTCATCCTCTTTCAAACTAGTTCCAGGGGTTCCCAGGCCTGCATTTTCTCGAAGATAGCGATTCACCAACGCCGGCCTGTGGCTTTGATCCGTAACCGGTATTCCCATGGGAGCGTTGTCGATGATAGATTAGAGGATCTGTTTCTTCCTTAGCAATTCGCGAAGACTTCCGAGCAACCGGTCCCGGTATTCCCGCAGTTCGGGAATATCAAGCGCCGATCCAACGATGATTTCCACCTCGCCAGCATCATTGTCCCCGGGGGCAATCTCCGTAAACCACGTTCGACGATCACCCGGCATCGTGAGAGTTTCGCCTTAGGTGAGCGGACGA
Organism: uncultured Clostridia bacterium; assembly: GCA_964385545.1. Lineage (GTDB taxonomy): Bacteria > Bacillota > Sulfobacillia > SLMV01 > SLMV01 > CSSED11-154. The sequence goes on from CAYLPL010000040.1 coordinate 3,209, forward strand.
GCGAGACTCGCGCACAGCCGATAATTCTCTCCGATTTGAGCTCCCTGCTTCTCGCCAAAGAATTCCCGCAAAGTAGTCCTGCCCATTTCTTCTGGACCGAGTCCCGTAGCCCGGTGCAACGCCGGATTGGTTCTCAAGTAACGAAAGGACCCCCGGTCCACGCTCTCTAGGTGGCGGATACCCACATCCACCGGCGCCACGCGAATGCTCGTACGAACATCCCTACTTCCGATTCCCACAGGCCGTATCTCGTTCGTGACGTTACCCACGGGTGCCGAACGCAATCGCGGTCTGCCTCCTTCTTGCTCAATCGGTGCCATTTCCCGTCTCAAACCCGAGATGCATCTTAACCAAATCGCCCCTGAGCGCCGGGAATTGGAGCCAACACGTGGAAACACCCGATTACCCAAGCGGCCGCTATCGCTTAGGATATGCACTGCAGGATTGCAACTATCCACTCGAGAAGTCCTGCCGAAGTCAGATACGTTGATACGAGGGGGATGGGAGGAAATATGGTAATTCGAAAGCATTACACCGACGTGAAAGCGACACCGGTTGCCGATGGGGTGACCATGCGGGTCGTCTTGGGACCCGATGACGGGGCACCTCACTTTAATCTACGCATCTTTGAAGTGGAACCGGGCCATGCCACCTTCCACCACGAGCACTGGTGGGAACACGAGATATTCACCCTCCAGGGTACCGGGATGATCGTCACGGAAGAAGGGGATGAACCCATAGGTCCCGGTCATACCATGCTCGTACCGGGAAGTGAGAAGCACCAGATTCGTAATACCGGCGATGATATCTTGCGATTCATATGCCTGGTCCCGCAGGAGTGGCTCGAGGAAATCTAATTTGGCTGATCGCGGTGGAAGGAGCGCGGCCGGTGAAGTCACTGATTGGTGACGTCACCGGCCATTTTCGGACCTTGATGTAAACTACCACTGGTACTAATCGAGGTAACCCTGCAGTTCCTTAACTGTGTCCGCCACTATCCCCACGACGGCCTCGACACTCACGGTGGCACCGGAAACGGCATCGATCGCGCCACCTTCGTCGCTGGTAGCGATTTCGTCTTCGGAGAGCCCCTCGAATTGGCCGAGGAATTCTTCATCTTCTATGACGTCCCCGATACCGGGCGTCTCCTCGTGCTCGACGATCCGCACGCCGCTTAAGATACCGTCCGTGTCGACGCCGACAGCCACGGATATGGCATCCTCGTGACCTTCACCCTCGCCAACTGCCACGTAACCGACCACTTCGTCACCCGCGCTGGCCTCGTACACACCGTTCTCCAGCTGGTCGAAGTCGGCGTCGGGAAAGATCTCGGCAAAGACATCGGTTACGTCAGATTCGTCACCATTACTCATCTCATCGTGCCACGCGTTTAGGACTTCGACGGCCTTGGCGGCGATATCCCCGGTCAGTCTGGCACAACGCTCCTTGCGCTCGTCGTCATTCATTTCATAACCGGACTCGTCGATCCATACTTCCTTGGATTTGTCGCAATCCACGCTCCCGGCGATACTTTGGGGTAAGACCTCGTCGCTGAGATAATCATCGACCAAAAACTCGTGATTCTTGGCGTACTCATTGGCCTTGTCGGTCGGCAACGGGGTTTCTTTATAATAATCCATGACTTCGCGAGCGAGGGGGCCGTAATCTTCACCTACTATGAGACTGATGGCCGTTACCGCTCCAAGCACGGTTCCGCAGACGGATTCTTCACCGACGAATCCGCCTCCACCGATGGCAAGGGTACCCATCGGGATCTGATCGTACGGATACCCCACCTCCTCTTGGAGCATAGATATGATGGCGTAGAAGGGACCATATCCACAGTTCTTCTCATAGTATCCTTGATGTCCGAGCTTACGTGCCCTCTCCACGTCGAGTTTCACGTACGGCCAGGGTTGATCGGGAGCTGACTCCATCTCAGATGTGGAGGTCAGCGACTCCAAACGCCCCTCCAGGGTGGCAATTTCTTCACCGAAGCTCTGCTGCAGGTTACCCTCCATCTCCTGCAACTGCTCTTCAGTTACGCCCTCCGGGACATCGGGCGCGTCCTGTGCCGCCGAGGTCGTCACGGCATAACCTACGCCGACTCCCACCGCCATGGCGAGAATCAAGGCCAGGACAGCTGCCCATCTTGGTGCATCTTTGAAATCCATACGCTCACCTTCCCGCAAAAATACCTTTGGAATTTCGCTCGATAGGACCCATTGTTTAAGGCTAACCATCGCCACGGCAAAAGGACTGGAAGTGTTTCAGTGAATCCCGTCCGTTTACGACGGACGGCTGCTACTATCTCGACACCCCCTCTCGCACTCCCAAATAGACGCATGCTTATGCACAATCACCGCCCCCCGAGGGGGCTGGCGGTTCGGAGAATCATCACGCCTACATTATCAACTGCCGTGAGTTGCCACGCAACGGAAACACCTACCGCGGCAACCTTCAATGAGTATAACAATCGCTTCCAAACTGGTCGAGGGCTGAACTGAACTGATCTAGAGATGACCATCCCTCGTACGACCCTCTAGTAGGACTGGACTCTCACAAGGCACCAAAACCCGACCAGTCTTTCAGCAGCCTCAATAAGCAGAAGCGTAAGCGCTTAGCTACCTACTTTTGGGGACACGGGCATTGCAATCCATCTCCGCGGCCACATCTTGAAGCTGATCACATCCCCAAAGTTGGAAAAACAATAGAGCAGGGTTTCGTTGCAGTCGAACGCAGCTTTCGACTGCAACTCCAGCATCATGATCGACCTCTCCCCCGGCTATCATGAATATCCATGTATACGCATCGCTATGGATTCCAACGGGAGTTCACGGTGTCGGTAGTATTCTTGGGTGATGAGCGGTAGCTGGATTGTGTCTTGAGGTTCATACATCCATCGAACCGATCCTTGTCTCGTTACATGGAAGGCAAGGGGCAATCGCCAGTCTTAGCGACGGTCTGGAGTTCGAGGGTCTCCCTCGTCGATCGTAGCTGGATCCTGCCTTGACTCCGGGCAAAGCAGGTGCTAGCTTGCGTACGGAGCTCGAAGTGACCTCGATTGTGGGCAAAGAGAATTGTCTGTACCCCGGTAGGGAAACAATCAGTCACTCGGGCGCCGTAAGGATACCGCAATAGGCCATTTCCTCAAGACGATATCGTTTTGTGAATGGCGAGTCCCTCGAACCACGCGGAGTCCGCTAACACGTGGGAAATATCTCTATCTCGCAGAGGCTGGGACCACGGTCTTTGATCCCTTGCGTTGGCGGCACCTTATGAATAGACGATCACTAAGCTCACGTTGGTGAGAAGCACAGAACCCAGGCAAGAGCCGGTTCAGGTGGTTATCCTGCAAACGGCACTAGAAGGAGGCTGGTCGATATTAATTCTAAGAGAGTAGTCCTAGCGTTCCTGGTGGCCCTGCTAGGTTATATCGTAATAATGTTCATCGCCTCGAGCACAGGATGTGCTCAACAGGAAGTGCTCGGTACCAAAGACGTGGAACCGGCGATGACCTCTTCAACCCCATTCTCGGATACGGTGCCCGCTCAAAGCGACGCGGACCAGGTCGGCGTAGGTCCTTCGTTTGCAAGTCCCAGGACATTCCTTTGAGAGAGCAATTGCGATAGCTTCTTGAGACCGGGTTGAGATGCCCGGTCATTTTTTTGTCTTTCGTAGCCGACAGCCACGATGGCATCCTGCTCTTGCCATCCTTCGCTGATATGTTTCCCTACGCTTCCTAATTGCGGCTCATGGAGACCCAGGCCTCGCCGGACTCGCTTCTTCATAGAGCACGTAGACGAGGACCTCGTTGGTGGGATCGGTTCCGGTATGCATCCCTTTCCATTGCCATTGCCCACTTCAATGGCGGCAGTAAACCAAAGGATAATGACGACCTGGGCTATGGAAGTCATCGCGTCGATGATCGAGCCGGTGACCTCGGTGTCGAGCTGTTGCGAGGTGCGACTCAGTTGGAGGTAGGGAGCGGATTCATGGGCGACATTTCCCTTGTAATACGGGCTAAAGCCATCGATCGTCTGACCCAATAGGCGATCAGTACGAACCAATGACCGTTGGTATTACCCGAAAACCAACAAAAGGTTCGGGAACTTACTGTAAAGATATGAACGGCATAATAATTAAGAAAGACCCACCTCAGGGAAGGGTCTATGTATGATATTAGGCCGAAGGAGTCGGACATCGTCCACCTCCTGGATGAGGGTAAAGGCAAAGAAGACATTCAGAAAATCACCGAAGACACCGCCGGTGGGGTCAATGCACGCTTCAATACCTATGCCCAGGGGAACTGCACCCCATACTTTGATCCACCGGTTAGGATAGCGGTTTAGGGTCTTGTGGTGGTATCCCATCCACGAAGAGAGATCCATTGAGAAGCAAAGGTAAGAGATGAGACCCGGGTCTAGTTCTCGGACGGTCGTGGAGGACTTGCGGAGAGATGATCTCGATGACTAAGGGTGCCGGGACCTATGACGCACATGCGGTGACGCTTTCTTATCTGATCTGAAGCTCATCAAATCGCACCCCTCCTGTGAACAGCGCTAGGGAGGGGTATGTGGAGAAGGGCAAGGACCTTTCCAATGCTCCCGATTCACGACTCCTTTCCTGGCCACTTTTCGCACGCATGGTGGATCGACTCCCGCACACCTGCCTATTTCCGCTCTTCCTCGGCGGGTTGCTCGTCGTCCAGCATCTCAGCCAGCCTATCGCGTCGGTTTGTGAGAGAATACCGGTGTAGCCTGATCCTGGACCACGGATCCCCCGCGCGTTCGAGGCGGGACGGGATGTCTTTGATTGTCCAATCTCGAGGAGAGGCGCCGCCTTCGACCTCCCCCCACTCAACGGGTGTTGCGACCGGTGCTTTGGGCCGGGCGCGAACTGCATAGGGGGCCACAGAGGTGGCACCGTAGGAGTTACGTATGGTGTCCAAATAGACCTTGCCTCCTCGTTCTTTCTTGCGCTGTTCCAGGGTGTATCTATCCTCGAAGCGCCTCACCAACAGCCGTGCCACATCGCGCGCGAAAGCCCTTACGGTATCGAAGTTCGAATCACCCCTCAGCGAGATCACCACGTGGAATCCCTTGGAGCCGGTAGTTTGTACCCAGGATTTCATCTCCAGTTCGTCCATCACGCCGCGGATGGCCAGGGCGGCTTCGCGCACCTTCGCAAAATCCCTCGTTCCCTCCGGGGGATCGAGGTCGTAAATCATCTTATCGGGATGCTCCAGATCATTGGTCGGCGAAAGGTAGAGGTGCGGAGTCAGTACGGCTTGGTTGGCCAAGTATATCAACGCGGCTTTGGAATCTACGATGGGTGCATCGAAAGAGCCACCCTCCCGCTTGGCAATGGTGACCCGGGGTATCCATTCGGGAAAATGCTCCGGAGCATTTTTGTTGTAAAACCCTTCATCGCTCAGACCCTCGGGAAAGCGTTCCATGCTCACTCCGTAACGGCGCATGTGGGGAACCATTGTGTCAGCCACCCGCTGGTAATAGTCGATCACGTCGCCCTTCGTGAGACCGGCATCGGGGAAGAATACCTTCTCGCGATTCGATAGGTGAATTGTGTGCCCCCCGCTCTTCATGGCATCCGCCTCCTTCGGGAGTTTCCGCTCGTCCTTACCACTAGTATCTTACCCCTTTGATGGCGATACCAACGTTCGTAGCCGATCGCCGAAGATTTCCCGGGGATTCATGGCAGTAGTTGCCTGAGGAGGAAGAGAAATGCCAGGAGAATTATCTCCCCCGGGGGGTAACGCCGAGCTCCACTACCGTCGCTGCAGATCTCTCGGCTTCTCTTTCGCCTTCGACCCACGGATGCCTTCATCTGAGCGGCAGCTGGTCTTCTTTCTGCGGGGTGGTGGTAAACTGGGGGGCGGAAATCTTCTAGCGCTCAGACCAGTAAACGAGATCTCCAGACTCTAATAATCCTTCCGGATTTGTATTCCGATTGAGCACTGCCTCCTATAGAGGATGGTCGCCCGACTAAATGGTGCCTCCACCCCGGGTAAAGGTGGCGATGGGACGGAAGGTGTATTCATGGAAACTCCCCGAGAATCGACGGCATCAGCACCAGCGGCCAACTCGATGCAGTTTCTGCCGGCGCAGTCAGGAAGATCTACGATGCGTCGGACATCGAGTATCGATTAGTATCATCGGGGGACGGCGCATATTCGATTGTAGCGGATGTCTACTTTACGCCGGAGACGATCTGTGTAAAGCCGACGACTACTTGGGGGAAGATCGGAGAACTCATCGCCGAGGCCGATACCATCCTGTTCAGGGCGCCGAACTACTACGGAACGATCAATGCCCCGGGAGAATGCGATCGGGGAAACAACATACAGTTGTGGCCACAACAGCCATTTTGCCTTGCCCGGGAAACTGGGAGTAAGCATGAGTACCGATAATGATAGGGACTTTAGCGTGGTAGCCTACGCGAGGTCAATGATGGACAACGACAAGATGGGCACCGGGGGACAAATCGCCTCAAAGGGTTGCGTCCCTTGCTATCGATGTGGTTACGGACATCGCTGAAGGGTCGGTAGCTTTGTCGAGGAACACCGTCCGCTGCAACGAATCGAGACCTGACGTTTTCCCGCGACACTGCATGAACAGTGCGATTCCGTGCGGCGGGCAAGAATGGTGGGCGACAAACTGCGGACGCTCCTGCGATAGAGCGTAAGCTGGTGCCCTTCGGGCCGATGATGGGACCGTTTCGCACTGCGAAAGGCGAGATATCATATCTACAGACCATTCAATTCCGCTCATTCTTGATTTCGCCGTCGGCCCATGGGTTCCCGGCGAAACCGTGGGATGGATTCACTCCTCTTCCGGAAGACTGGGGATCCAATCGAAGATACCGGCGAAGACGGTAAATGAGCAAACGAAGATGATGAACCAATTGAGCCAGGTGAACGGTGAACGGGTGAATGCTTCATAGAATCCCGCCAGCCCGAAAACTACTGCAAGGATTCTCATCCACCGCCTCTGCTTATCTTTCATGCATACTACCCCCTTCCGTTCATCCTTTGTAGCTTACGGAGTCTCTGGGAGAGATACAAGACCCTACGCGTGAAACATTATCTCCGTGAGCCGCCCCGCATTCTCTAAAGGGTCCATTAGTTGAGCCCCACCGCTACGTCCATGTGTTACTGATTCTGGTAGTGGTATTAGGACCGGGATAAGATGGCAAAGAGGGACGAACAGATCGGAGGAGCGACTGGGATTTGGCGTCGATATTAGCAAAAGTATCGAAATCCAAGAAATGCTACAGCAGCGAATCCCCCATCTTTCCTATCCTGACGGGGGATTCTTGATGTGGAGCGGAAGGGGATCGAACCCTCGACCTCATGAATGCCATT
>CAYLPL010000041.1:0-7125 GCA_964385545.1 uncultured Clostridia bacterium
ACCGCGGGTTCCCCGGTAGAAGCGGTGGAACACCTGGGGGAGCTCATCGACCGGTATCCCGGGCCCGGAGTCGCTGACAGTGACCACGCCACTGCCGTCTTTTGTCCGTGCCTCTATCCTAACTTTGCCTCCCGGGGGTGAAAACTTCACCGCATTGTCTACGTATATGCCGAGCGCCCGCAGTAGCTTGCGATAGTCTCCACACCACCATTCATCCTCCGGGTAGTCCGCTTCGATGACAACTCCGCTACCGTCGGCGTACGATGCCGCCGCATCGATGGCCTCTTCCAAAAGATCGCCCACGGCGAACTCCTGAATATCGGGGATCTCCTCGCCGGATTCCAAACGTGAAAGCGTCAATATCTCGTCGGCCAACCGCTGCAGCCTATCGGTCTCCCGCAGCACGCGATTCGTAAGTTCCCCGGGATCTCCCGTACCCATGGCCATCTGCTCCGCCAACAATCTGATCGCGGTCACCGGAGTCCTTATCTGGTGGGAGATATCGGCGGTGAAGCGCCTGCGGATCTGTTCCAATCGCTGTAGTTCGCTGACGTCGGTCAGCGTCAGGAGCAGGGCGTCCTCCGAAGCAATCTCGGGATCTCGCAGGTGAGCCCCCTGAACCCGCAAATACCGGGGCTGGGGATATCCGACCTCTATCACGGTCTCGCCAGGTTCGTTACCGCGTCGCCAGGCCTCGATGTATTCCGTCAGTTCTGGAATGCGGCGGATGGCAAGGCGCAACCTCTCGAAAGAAGCAGAGGTCTCGAGGCCCAGAAACTGGTTGGCGTGGGCATTCGCCATCATCACCTGGCCGTCGCTGAGGACTATGAGGCCGTCGTGAACGACGTCCAAAAAGCGGCCGTTGGGATCCGGGCGAGTAGCGGTAGATTCACCACGGGGGATGTGCCAAAGATAGGCAGCTCCCAAGCCGAGGACTACCCCGAGCACCAAAGCGATCACGAAGAGAGTCACCGGTCGCGCACCACCAGACGGTATCCCACTCCGCGAACCGTCTCCAGCACGACGTCGGGCACCGACTCGCGAAGTTTCCCCCGCAACCAGTGGATGTGCACATCCACCGTTCGAGTTTCCCCTACGTAATCGTAACCCCAGACTTCGTTGAGTATCCTATCCCTGGTGCACACGGTTCCCTCGTTTTTGCCCAAAAAAAGCAGCAGGTTGAAAAGGCGAGGCGTCAGCTCCATCTTCTGTTCGCCGATGCGGGCGGTGTAGGATTCGGGCTCGAGGGTCAGGGAACCGAGCCGCACCACATCGATGGAATCGGTGGGACCGGCCGTATCTCTGCGGAGGTTGGCCCGAATGCGGGCCAGCAGGACCCCCAGGCTGAATGGCTTGGTGACGTAATCGTCCGCCCCCATCTCCAGACCCGCTATTATGTCGGTCTCGGAGTCCCGGGCGGTAACCATGATTATGGGCACATTACTTTCCCGACGAATCAGCCGGCTGACATCCAGCCCCGAAAGGTCGGGCAACATGAGGTCGAGGAGCACCAGATCCACTTCCCGTTTTCGAACCAGGGCGAGGCCTTCCTCGCCCGACGGCACCGAGAGAACCCGGTATCCCTCCCGCTCGAGGCTGGAGGACAAGGAAAACCTGATATTCTCCTCGTCCTCCACGATCAGGATGGTGATTCTGCTCCCCTGTGCATTATCTTCCGCATACTTATCCACTAACGGTATTACCCCCTGGAACTACCTTCCCGCGGAGGCATCTCTCGCTCGCCGGTCAGAAGATAAACCACTGTCTCGGCGATGTTGGTGGCGTGATCCCCGACTCTCTCGAGGTGGCGGGCGGCAAACAAAAGCGGTATGGCCCGGTGCACGCTCCTGGGATCCTCGATCATGTACGACAGCAGTTCGCGAAATATCTGCATATTGAGGGCATCTATCTCCTCGTCGCGGTAGTAGACATCCGAGGCCTGTTTCAGGTTTTCCTCGATGAGAGCGGTGAGCGAATCCCTCACCATGCCCTGGGCTATCGTCGCCATTCGGGGTATATCGATTAGCGGTTTGAGCAGGGGCTCGCCCCCGATATCCCGGGTGATCCGGGCGATATTTACGGCCAGGTCTGCTATCCGCTCCAGGTCACGAGAGATGCGCATGGTGCTGATCACACGGCGCAAATCGGAAGACACGGGGCCGAATTTTGCTATGATCCGTTCGGCCGCCTGATCAACCTCGATCGAGGCATCGTCGATAACATCATCCCCCTCGATGATCTCCGCGGCGAGTTCCAGATCCTTCTCTTTTAGCGATTGGACGGAAAGGTGCAAAGCCTTCTCCACCTGGCCGGCCAATTTCAGGGTTTCGTCGAACAATTCGGACAGGGCGCCGTCGAAGCCGCGCCTTGGGATCTCCTTGCCGCTGGACATGGAAATCATCCTTCCCATATCAACCAAATCTGCCGGTAACGTAGTCGTCGGTCCGCGTATCCTGCGCCCTCGTGAATATGGTCTCCGTGGCTCCCATCTCCACCAGTTCTCCGTCCAAAAGGAAGATCGTGTCTTCGGAGGTACGGGCCGCCTGCTGGAGGTTGTGGGTGACCAATATGACCGTGACATCTTCGCTCAACTCGGCGATGAGGTCTTCGATACGGGCCGTCGCAGCCGGGTCCAGGGAACTGGCGGGTTCGTCCATCAGAAGGATCTCCGGCTTCACCGCCAGACATCTCGCTATACAAAGCCTTTGTTGCTGACCTCCCGAAAGACCCAATGCCGGGGCCTTCAACCGGTCCGCCACCTCGTCCCAAAGGCCCGCGGAGCGAAGGGCATCCTCAACGATCGCGTCCAACTCGGTCTTCGGCACCCTGCCCCTTATCCTGGGTCCGTAGGCGACGTTGTCGTATATGGACCGGGGAAAGGGATTGGGCTTTTGGAACACCATGCCGACCCTCTGTCGCAGCTCGACCACATCTTGCGCCGGATCGAGGATATTGCTCCCTCCGAATATTATCTCGCCGCTGACCTCAGCCGAGGGTACCACGTCTACCATCCGATTCATACATCGGAGGAGCGTCGATTTTCCAGAACCCGATGGCCCGATGATCGCGGTAACCCTCTCCCGCGCGATGTCGACATTTATGTCGAAGAGCACCTGGTTCCCGTCGAAACTGAGATCCAGATTCCTAATCTTAATTATCGGTTCAACCTGCACCATGCATTATCCTCTCCTCCCACGGCCTCCAGTTTCACCGGCGGAGTCGATTTGGCGGATCAGCTGGCTACACCCCGTCACGCTCAACCGAGTTTATTGAATCTCAAGCGAAACATATGATGGTGTTTCCCCGTCCCCCGCAAGGTCGACTGGGATGGCGATCCTGGAAAACCGTTTCCCGCGAAACCCGCGAAAATCGCTCGGTTCACCACCGACTCATCCGAACCTGCCCGTAATGTAAGCCTCGGTGCGCGGATCGGTGGTGGGAGCGGTAAACATGGCCTCAGTATTCCTATACTCTATGAGTTCGCCATCCAAAAAGAAGGCCGTATCGTCGGAAACCCTGGCCGCCTGCTCCATATTGTGGGTGACGATGATCATCGTCAGTTTATCCTTCAGCTGCTTCATAAGATTCTCTATGTGCATCGTGGAAACCGGGTCCAGGGCGGAACAGGGTTCATCCAACAACAGTATCTCAGGCCCTAGCGCCAGGGCTCGCGCTATGCAAAGTCGCTGCTGCTGACCTCCCGAGAGACTGGACCCGCTCACATGAAGCCGATCCTTAACTTCGTCCCACAGGGCGGCTTCTTTGAGACTACGTTCTACGATTTGCGACACCTCGTCCTCTGATGGGGAACTGTTCAGTCGCAGGCCTAATGCGGTGTTTTCGAAGATGGACCTGGTGGGCAGGGGATTGGGTCTTTGGAACACCATCCCCACCCTGCGCCGCACATCCACCGGATCGACGGCGCTATGCAAAAGGGATTCTTCTCCCAATAGTACATCGCCCTCGGAGCGAGCCCCGGGCACGGTCTCGTGCAGGCGATTGATACACCTCACGAAGGTGGATTTCCCGCAACCGGAGGGCCCGATGATCGCCGTTATCTTCCCCGCTCCAAAAGTTATGTCAATGTCCTTTAGCACCTTGGTATCCCCGTACCACGCCGATAGGTTCTTTACCGTTACACTTTTCATGTCGTTCACCTTCCCACCGTTCCGAACCTGGCGGCGACGTACTTGGCCAAGATATTGGCCACCAACAGCAACGCCACCAGTATGAAAGCTCCAGCCCAGGCCAGGTTCTGCCATTGTTCGTACGGTGAAATGGCGTAGGAAAAGATATAGACGGGGAGTGATGCGGTGGGTTCTATCAACGGACCCGGCCAAAAGCGGCTATTGAGTGCCGTAAAGAGCAGTGGAGCCGTCTCGCCCGCGGCCCTCGCCACGGCGAGCATTATCCCAGTAACCATTCCTCCCGCGGCGGCGGGGAGAACAACACTGACGGTCGTCCTCCAGGAAGTCGCCCCGAGGGCCAAAGATGCCTCTCGAATCTCCGCCGGGACGGTGAGCAATATCTCCTCGACCGTACGGGTGATTATGGGGATCATGATTATCGAAAGCGCCACTCCACCCGCCAGGGCCGAGAATGTTCCCAGGGTGCGTACTAACATAATGTAAACAAAAATACCCACCACGATACTCGGCACACCAGTCAGGACGTCGGAGCAAAACCTCACGGCAAAAGCGAGGCGCCCCCTCCCGAATTCCGCAAGATGGATTCCCGCGAATATACCGGTTGGCAGGGCGATAACGCTTCCGATGGCCACCATGTATAAGGATCCCAAAAGCGCGTTGCCCAGGCCGCCCTCCATCGATCTGGGCGGAGCCGGAAGATTGGTGAAAAAACTAATACTCAGGTTCTGTAGGCCGCGGGCACTAACGTAGGCAACCAAAGCAAAAAGAGGCAACATCACGAGCGCGGCAAAGGCCAGGCAAAGCCCCAGGGCTACGACGTTTTTGATTTTCCTCTTCGCGAGCCTAGACATTGGGTCCAGCCCCTACTCGCTTCCCGTTTACCGAGAACTGCCATATCATCCAGCGGGCAATTATGTTCAACAGGACTGTAATGGCAAAAAGTATCAGTCCTATCTCGATCAACACGCCGGTGTAAAGAGGCGATACGGCCTCGGCGAATTCATTCGCGATGAGGCTCGCCATCGTGTTCGCCGGCTTGAATAAGGAAAGGGATATGTTGTGCTTGTTGCCTATGACCATGGTGACCGCCATGGTCTCCCCTATCGCGCGGCCCAGACCCAGCATGACCGCTCCGAAGAGTCCGGTCCTGCTGTAGGGCAGCACCGCGTGCCATATGGTCTCCCACCGCGTCGCACCGACGGCCAACATGGCCTCCCGCTGATCGGTGGGGACATTGTATATGACATCCCTGGAGATGGAGGTTATGGTAGGCAGGATCATTATCGCCAGGATTATGCCCGCGGCGAGCATGCCAACACCGTACATCGCCCCCTGGAATAGGGGTAAGAAACCCAGGTAAGTCGCCAAAAAGGGCTGCAGGTAATTTCTCACGAGCGGCACCAACACGAACAGTCCCCATACTCCGTACACGATACTGGGAATGGCGGCCAGGAGCTCAATCACAAAGGACACGGGATTCCTCAGCCACCGCGGCGATAACTCGGAGATGAATATGGCGGAACCCAAGCCGAGGGGCACGGCGATGGAAAGGGCAAGAATCGATGAGACGACGGAACCGTAAATGAAAGGCAGTGCCCCGTATTCCTCCTTCACCGGGTTCCACGATGTACCCCAAAGAAACGGTAAACCAAACTCTTTGATGGACGGCCAGGCCGCGTAAATCATGGCAATAATCATGCTAAAAAACAAAGCGAGGATACCCCAGGCGAAGATCCTGGTGAATCCGGAAAAGATGCGATCTGCCTGCCTGTTGCCTATCTCGTACCCGAACATATTTGCACCCCATCCTCGGTCATGGATTTTCCTTGGGTGGGCGCGGGCCCCGGGATGCCGGGGCCCGCTAGTGGACTACGCGACTGAGGGAGGATTCGCGTTTAGTCTCCGAATACCTGCTTACCGTTACAGGTTATGGACTCCAGCTTGGCCCTGATTTCTTCCTTGAGATTGTCGGGTGTCGGTGCGTACAGAAGATCCGTGGCGTAATCGTCCCCTTCGCTTATGACCCACCAGATGTAATCCAGGGCGGCCTCGGCCTTCTCGCAATCCTCCCACTCGCGGTAAACGAGGAGATAGGTGAAAGTAGCGATGGGCCAGGCATCCTCGCCCGGAGAATTCGTGATGGATACCCTCATGTCCTCGGGCATATCCGCCAGGGCTCCCGCGGCCGCAGCCGAGGTGGTCTCCAAGGAGGGCTCAACCCAAGCACCATCCCGGTTCTTCAAGATGGCGTAGGGCAGATCGTTTTCGACGGCATACGCGAGTTCCACGTAACCCATGGAACCCTCGGTTTCGCCAACCTGGCCCGCGACACCCTCGTTACCCTTCGCTCCGAGACCGACCGGCCACTCGACGGACTTGCCCATACCGACTTCGCTTTCCCACTCTTCGTTGACCTTACAGAGGTAATCCGTGAAGGTGTTCGTTGTACCGCTTCCGTCGGAACGGTGTACGACGATTATGTCCTCGTCGGGGAAATCGATATCTTCGTTGATTTCGGCAATCCGGTCATCGCTCCACTTGGTTATCTCACCGAGGAATATGTCCGAAATCACATCGGAAGTCAACCTTATCGATTCGTCAACACCCGGGACGTTGTACGTGATGACCACCGCACCCATGACAGTGGGAATGTGGAGGATTTCTCCCGGCGCGCTGTCGAGCTCCTCATCCTTCATGGGAGCATCGCTGCCGGCGAAATCGAAGGTCCCATCGAGGATGCCCTTGATCCCGCCACCGCTGCCGATGGACTGATAGTCGAGGTCGACGTCCGGTTCTACGTCCTGATACGCCTCCATCCACTCGGAATAGAGGGGGAACGGGAAGGAAGCCCCACCCGTGCTCAGGGATGCCGATTGACCACCTTCGCCTCCATTACCCTGCGACTCACCCAAAACCTGCTCGCCGTTACAGGTTATGGACTCCAGCTTGGCCCTGATTTCTTCCTTGAGATTGTCGG
>CAYLPL010000041.1:7225-10521 GCA_964385545.1 uncultured Clostridia bacterium
CATCCACTCGGAATAGAGGGGGAACGGGAAGGAAGCCCCACCCGTGCTCAGGGATACCGATCCACCACTTTCGTCTTCATCTTCCTCTTCTTCGCCGTTCGACTCGCCGTTGTCGGTACCCTCAGTTTCCTCGCCGTTGCCGTCATTCTCAACTTCTCCGCCATTGCCGCCACAACTGGCGACGACCAACAATAATACTGAAAGCAATGCCACCAGAAGTACCAAAGACCCTCTACGCATTGTCGCTCAATCCTCCTTCGTACCGGCTTGCTATCTTCGATGCCCATTATACGGTGGCCCAGCTCGGGGCCGGTTAAGGCGGAGTTGAAGTGTCGTTAAGGTATTGTTAAGAAAATCGTATGGGGGTGATGACGGCCATGTCGCCGGAGGTGGTCACGTCTTTGGGAGGAATTGATGCGCACCACCGCGATCGGCTACCGTACACACTTCTCGAAAGGTCCTTCACTCACAAGCGAGACTGCGGTTGGCGGCTCCTTTCCCCGCTACGGAAACGAGCGCTGGGGAAAAGAGCCCGGGAACGCGCCTCAAAGGCGGGGGAGGGCCGACCATCCCGTTGATCAATCCCTCCGAGGACCGGACGAAGAACACGTCGAGTTCGCGGCCATCTAGGGGCCATCGGGAGGTAATGGAAACGGGCGGGATCCATCCCGCCCGAAGCGCTACCGATCCCTGCCCAGGCCGTCGAGGATAACCGCGAGGACTTCTTCGGTGATCCTCTCCACGGAACCCGGAAAGTTCCCGGGATCATCGAGAAGCTGTGCCAGGGAGAGATTGCTGAGGGCACCCAGGAACACGGCGGCCGCTATCCGGGGGTCGGGACCGGCATTCTCACCCCGGTGGCGAATGATGGTCCGGGCCACTTCCTCGACCAGTTCCTGGCGCAAACCCCAAAGCCAGTGTTTGACCGAATCCCTGGCCCGTCCGCCCGGGTTGTCCAGGAGGACCTGGGCTGAATGCCTGCTGGTCCTTGCGAATATCAGCGAGGAACTCAGGGCATTGCCCAAAGACTGCCGGAGCGTATCTCCCGCATCCAGCGCCGAGACGATCATGTCGGCGTACATGAGCGTGGCCTGCTTAACCGCCTCGGCGAACAGATGTTCTTTGCTGTCGAAATACTCATACACTGTGCCTTTGCCCACGCAGGCCTCCCGGGCGATTTCCTCGACCCTGGTAGCCTCGAATCCCTTGACGGCCAGAACCCGGACCGCGGCCTCGAGAATCCTCGTCCCCTTGGAGGGGGTTTCGTCTTTCGCCCCGCGAAGATTCATTCACCGTCGCCTCCTTCGCACATCGATTCCTTCCCGATGCCGCCGGTCAAATCGTCCATTAGCGTGTACATCACCGGTAGGACGACGAGGGTCAGAACCGTGCCCACGCTGAGACCGCCCATGACCGCCGTGGCCAGGGGCACCTGCATCTCCGTACCTTCGCCGACCCCGAGCGCCAGCGGCACCATCGCTAAGACGGTGGTGAGGGCCGTCATCAGGACGGGACGCATGCGCACCGTCCCGGCCAGAACCATGGCCTCCCGCCGTGGCATCCCGCCGCGGCGCAACTGGTTGGCGTAATCCACCATGACGATGGCGTTGTTTACGATTATTCCCATGACCACGATGAGGCCCACGAAGGCGCTCACGTCGAAAGTCCGTCCGGTGATCGCCAGTACCGCAGCTATGCCGGTCAAAGACATCGGCACCGTGAAGATGACGCTGAGGGGAAACGCGAAGGATTCAAACTGGGCCGACATTATGAGATACATGAGCAAAAACCCCAGGACGGCCACCCAGGCGAGCGTCCCGAAGGACTCTTCTATGAGAGCCTGCTCACCCTCGAGATCTACCGTGTAACCGGGCGGAAGGTTCATGGCCTCGGCGATTCGCGCCACCTCGGCGTTCACCTCCGAGCCCGTGCGCCCGAAGACCCGGGCCGTGACGGTACCGGATCGTGATTGATCGATGCGGTCGATGGCGGTGGGCCCGACCTCTTCTTGGGATTCCACCACTTCCATAAGCGGTACCACGCGGCCACCGCCCAGGTGGATTGGTATACTCAAGAGGCCTTCTCTATCGGTCACGGAATCCTCTTCGAAGATCAGAAGTATATCTTTCTCGGCCCCGGTAACTCGATACCGGGAAGCCACCTCTCCGACGGAAGCCGTGCGCACCGTTTGGGCTATCTGGGCGGGGGTAACCCCCAGGTTGGCGGCCTTGAGCCGGTCCACGACGAGGCGAAGCTCGGGAGCGCCCTCGTCGAAGCTGGTTCGGACGTCGTACGTCCCCGCCATCTCACCGATGCTTTGCGCCATCTCGTCCGTAATGTCCTCCAGGACGTCCATGTCGTCGCCGCGAAAGGCCACCTCTATCGAGGGTCCCCCGTAACCACCGAGAGTAGAACCCGCCATGCTCGCGAACATACCCGAGGTAACGCTCACCTCGCATCCGGGGACATCGCGGGAAATCTCCCTTATCTCTTCGCCCACCTGTTCCGAGGTACGACTTCTTTGCGCCTGCTCGACGAGCGTTACCTGGATCTGGCCCGTGGCCGAATCTGCCCCACCTATCCCCAGGCCGACGGTGGTGCCGGAGTAGGTCAATATGGAGTCAACTTCGGGTATCTCCCGGTACTCACTTTCCAGCTCCTCCATGACGGAATCCGTGCGGAAGAGAGCGGTGCCGGCGGGAAGCTCCACATCGACCATGATCTGTCCGTCGTCGATTTGCGGCAGGAATGCGGTATCGATGAAGGGCACCGAGATGGCTCCGACCACCAGGGATATGACCAAAAACACCATTATCCAGCCGCGATTTTGCAAAGACCACTCGAGGAAACGACCATATCTTCGGGGAAAACCGCGCGCATGCCATTGCCTCGTACCCACATCTTCCACGCCGCGCTGACGCAACAGGCGCGAAGCGAAAAGTGGAACTCCGATGAGCGCGATCAACAACGAGGCACCGAGTGCTGCAGAAACGGTCAGGGAGAGATCGCTAAATATCTCCGCGGCCAGGCCCTCGGTGAAGATAATGGGTAAGAAGACCGAAAGGGTGGTGAGGGTCGATGCGGTGATGGCTGCCGCTACCTCTGAAGTACCCTCGACGGCCGCAGCTACCACCGACCCCCCTTCGTCAAGTTTCCTGAAAACGTTCTCGAGCACGACGATGGCGTTGTCCACCATCATCCCGATGCCCAAAGCCAGCCCGCCCATGCTCAAGAGGTTCATGGTTAGGCCCGCAAAGGAAGTGAACGTGAAAGAGATTATGGCGGCGAAAGGAATC
>CAYLPL010000042.1:0-10382 GCA_964385545.1 uncultured Clostridia bacterium
GAAAGCCCGGTCCTTCGACTCCTTTTTACGAGCAGGCGAGACCTTCGATTGCGCGAAGGTCTCGCCCTGTCATTTGGACGAAGGGGGAATGATGGTCGATGGATTCTCTGTTTGCCGGTATCACTTCCTTTTCCGCCGGGCACGCGATAATGATGCTCGTCGGCGTCACCCTAATCTATCTCGGTATAGCCAAAAAGTACGAACCTTTGCTTTTGGTGCCGATAGGTTTCGGCGCCATAGTCAGCAACGTACCCCTGGCGGTGGCCACCGGACCGGAGGGTTGGCTAACCCAGGTTTACCAGTTGGGCGTCCTCACGGAACTCTTCCCGATACTGTTATTCGTGGGTATCGGGGCCATGATAGATTTCACTCCCCTACTGGCCCGCCCGATCACCGCCCTTTACGGAGCCGCAGCCCAGCTGGGAATATTTCTCACTGCCCTCATGGCGCTAGGAGTGGGATTTTCACTCAATGAGGCGGTCTCCATCGGGATCATTGGGGCAGCCGACGGGCCGACCTCCATCTACGTCTCGGCCAAGCTCGCGCCCCAGTATTTGTCCGCCATATCGGTGGCCGCCTACTCTTACATGGCTTTGGTACCCCTGATACAGCCCCCCATCATCCGGGCACTGACCACCGAAGAGGAACGCCGCATACCGGCCGCTCCCTCGCGCGATAAAGTATCTCGGTTCGTCAGAATCATCTTCCCCATCGCGGTGACGGTCATCGCGGGGATCATCGCTCCCGTCAGCACCGAGCTCATCGGCGCACTCATGTTCGGCAATCTACTGCGGGAATCCGGCGTCACCGAGAGGCTGGCCGCCTCCGCTCAAAACGAGCTCTCCAACGTGGTTACCCTGCTTTTGGGTATCACCATAGGTTCTACCATGGAGGCAGGAGCATTCTTGAATCCCCAAACCCTCATGATACTGGGAATGGGACTGGTGGCCTTCGCCCTGGACACGGCGGCGGGGGTTCTGTTTGCCAAGTTCATCAACCTGTTTTTGCGTCGAAAGGTCAATCCCATGGTGGGAGCCGCGGGAATATCGGCTTTTCCGATGTCGGCTCGCGTGGTGCACACCCTGGGTCTGCAGGAAGACCGCGGGAACTTCTTACTGATGCAGGCGGCCGGCGCCAACACCGCCGGGCAGCTCGGTTCCGTCTTGGCCGGAAGCCTCATACTTACCTTCGTCTTATAGGCGAAAGACGGTGCTCCCCGGTTCTTGCCGGGGGAGCACCGTCTGCCCTCAACTTCTCTGCAAAGACCCGGGTCAAGGCGTCATCCGTGGATCGAAGGTATCCCGCATCCAATCCCCCAGGAGATTGATGCCCAAGACGGTCAGCATGATGGCCAGACCCGCGTAGGTGGCGATCCAGGGATGTCCGGCCAGGTATTGCCGGCCGTCCGCGAGCATGCTGCCCCAGGTAGGTATTCGGGGATCCACGCCGAGCCCCAAGAAGGTCAAAGACGCCTCGGCAATTATTACCCGCGCGACCTCCAGGGTGGCCATGACTATAATCGAGGAGACGACGTTGGGAAACACGTGAATCATTATCGTCCGGGTGTTGCTGCACCCGGCGGCCGTGGCGGCCTCGATGAAATCCTCCTCCCGCAGGGCGAGCACTTCCCCGCGCACCACGCGGCCGTAGCGCACCCACCCCGTCACCCCCAGGACGATGATCACGTTGCGCAACCCCGAGCCCAAAACGAACATCACCGCCGTCGCCAGCAATATGAAGGGAAACGCCAATTGCACGTCGGCTATTCGCATCAGCACATCGTCAACTCGCCCCCCGTAATAACCGGCTACCAATCCGAGGAACGTTCCGAGGGTGCCCGCCACTAGGCAGGCTGCCAGACCGACCCCGAGCGATACCCGACTCCCGTATATGACCCGGGATAGGACATCGCGACCCAGATGATCCGTGCCGAGGATGTGTTCCGATGATCCCCCACTCCAAACCGGCGGTCGCAGACTTCTCGTGAGCACCTGTTCGTAGGGATCGTACGGGGCCAGGATCGGTGCGAAAATCGCGGTGAAAACCACCAATCCCATCAGCATCAAACCGAGCCAGGCTCCCACATTGGACCGAAAGGAGTAACGGGCCCGGCGAAATAGTTGATTCTCCCGTCGGTATTCCCCTCGCCTTTCGGCTTCCGATACGGGGAATTCTTCTGCGGTCTCTTCGTACAACTTCATCTCCCTCATCCGTACCGCACCCTGGGGTCCAACGCGCCGTACGCCAGGTCCGTCAGGAGATTGGCCGTCACGATCATCAGGGCCATGACGAATACCGCGGCCTGAACGACGGCCATATCCCGGTTATTGAAGCCCTGGATGAGGAAACGTCCCAGTCCGGGCCAGGAAAACACGGTTTCTGTGATCACGGCACCACCCAGGAGCGTGCCCAATTGCAGACCCATCACTGTCACCACCGGTATCAGGGCGTTGCGCAGCGCGTGTTTAAAGACGACCACGCGTTCTGACAATCCCTTGGCCTTAGCGGTACGAATGAAGTCCTGGGAGAGAACCTCGATCATGGTGGCGCGCATCAGCCTCATGAGCAACGCCATGGAGTACGTCCCGATGGTGACCGCGGGCATGAGGAGATGCAACCAGCTGCCCCGGCCCGATGCCGGCAAAAGACGCAGGTTGACCGAAAGGAACAGGATTAAGACGATGCCCAGCCAAAAGACCGGCATCGATTGGCCCAAGAGCCCCACGATGTAGGCAATGAGCGATATTCCCGAGCGGCGGCGGGCGGCGGCGATGACCCCCAGGGGGATCGCCGTCACCACGGCCAGGGCCAGGGCGGCGAAGGTCAGCTGCATGGTCGCGGGAAGACGCTCCACGACCAGACCCAGCGCCGGCGCCCTGTGCCGCAACGAATCGCCGAAATCACCGCGGATCACTCCGCCGAGAAAATCCACGTACTGGACGTACACCGGTCGATCGAAACCCATCGCCGTCCGCATGGTTTGTACGTCCTCGGGACTGGCATCCATGGGCAAAAACAGCGTCACGGGATCACCGGTCAAATGCATCAGGAGAAATGTGACCAGGGAGACGCCCACCATTATCAGGGCGGCGTGGAATGCACGCCTGAGCAAGAATCGAGTCAACTGGATCCCCTCCGGCCTAATTCTCTGCCGTGATCTGCGCTTCGAAGGCGTGGATCAACTCATCCTGCCGGGCGGTCCAATCTATCCGACTCGATACTCCGTATACGTCCATCTGCTGGTGCAGGTATATCCAGGGCGCTTCCTCCGAGAGAACTCCCATGATCTCGTTGAATCTCTCCTCGCGCAGATCCATATCCATGGTCTCGCGGGCCAAATCCAACATCTCGTCCACCTCGGGATCCTCGAAATAGCAGAATGTCTGCCCACTGCGGAAGAACGGGTACACGGTGGCGTCGGCATCGAAAGTCGCGTTGCCCCACCCCAGCAGGAAGAGCCCGCTCAGCTGACGCGACATGATCTTTTCGACGTACACGCCCCACTCCTGGATGTTCAGCTCGATATCCACTCCGATTTCCTCCAGCTGCCCGGCAACGGCCTGAGCGGCCTCTTTGTCCATCAGATACCGCCCGCTGGGCGAATCCATGGACAGGCTGAGGCCCTCGGAATAACCGGCCTCCTCCAGGAGTTCTCGGGCCTTTTCGGGGTGGTAATCGTATGGTTCGACGTCGGGATTGAAACCCAGGTGCATCTCGGCCACCGGTTGCCCTCGCGCCACTACAGCATTGCCCATGAGGACGCTGTCGACTATGGCCTGGGCATCCACCCCATAATTGAGGGCCTGGCGCACCCTCCTGTCGGCAAGAGGTCCGTCTTCGGTCGTAACCATACCGACGAAGATCACCCTGGTGCTGGGAGCGCGCGACACGTAGGTGCCCTCCTGTTCCTCGAGGGTGTCGGCCTGATGGGGCGGCACGTTGACGATTATATCCACACTGCCGGTCTGCAGCTCCGCCATCCGCGTGGAGCTTTCGGGGATCACGCGGAAGACTACATCCTTTATCCTGGGAGTACCTCGCCAGTAGTCCTCGTTGGCCGTCAACAGGATACGTTCGTCCCGGGTCCACTCCACGAACCGATAGGGCCCGGTCCCTACGGGATTGGAGGCCAAATGATCAGCCCCCTCCTCGCGGGTGTATTCGGGCGGAACTATCTGACGTCCCACGAGCTGCGAGGGCAGGGTGGGGAAGGGTTTACTGGTGATTATTTGGACGGTGAAATCATCCGACACCCGCACCTCTTCTATCGCACTGATGTGACTAAACTGCGGGGCGTTGTTCTCGGGATCGAGGATCCGGTCCAGGGTAAACTTGACGGCCTCAGCGGTGAAGGGTTCTCCGTTGTGAAAGGTGACTCCCTCCCGCAATTTGAATTCCCAGGTATTATCATCGATGTTTTCGTAGGACTCCGCGAGACCGGGAAACAGTTCGCCGTCCGCATCACGCATCAGGAGACTGTCGTATATTTGAATATTGACGTTGTTGGTGGGCGTTTCTGCGTGCATATTCGGATCCAGCGTCGTCGCGTCAACACCCTGGGCGATGATGATCTCGCCCTCGGGGCCTTCTTCCGCGGATGCGGAGGGTCCTGCCGTCGGCGATGGGCCGCAACCGGCGACAAATAGCAGGACGATAATCATACTCACCACCATCAAAGAAGGATTGCGTCGTTGACCGTGAGTCCGAGACCATCTCTTCACCGTTACCATCCTTTCAGCGTCAGCGCCGCGGAATAGAGAAAGCCCCGCGGCAAGTCCAATGACTCTTCAGGACCTACCGCCGGGCCTTTTGTTCCCACGGTGTACCACGCCGATGTACTGCGGTTTATCCGGCGAGGCTGTACCCCTCGGACCTAACCCCGATATGTCTATCGAGTGGAACCCTAGGTACACTCCTACTGACCAGTGTTAATATCTAATTAATCTATGCCACGCATTCCACTTTGTCAAGGATTGATCGCTACGAAAAACGAATAAATAGCGAGGATATGCGCCTCTTTACGTCGACGTGGCGATACCGATTGCAATCCCTGGGGTTGGCCTACTATTATCAACGGGAGGATTACCCACTGGACACATGAGATACGCACCATCGAGGGTATATAGCCGTTTCAGGACCTAATACCGATCTAAAGACGACTCAACGGGGATTATTCCACCATTTCTTTTCGGTGACAGGGCTATTTGCCTCTGGCGGATATCGGGGCGGACTGCTAGAATATCTCCGGCTCAGAATCGGGCGGAGGGGGTGTGAGGATGCTCTTGAGGAGAAGAGGAACGGTACGCCGAGTGGAAAAGGTGCCCGGCCCAATTACGTCATCGGAAATATTCACCCTGGCCTGGCCGGCAGTCCTGGAAATGACCCTGCATATGCTGACGTGGGTGGTGGATGTTGCCATGGTCGGCCGACTGGGTGCCAACGCCCTGGGGGCGGTATCCCTGGGGGGCCAGATCTTCTTCGCCGTAACCTTCTTTTTGGGTTCGATCGGCGTGGGCATGACCGCCCTGGTCGCGCGTCGCTGGGGATCCGGCGATACCGAGGCCGCCTCCCGGGCCGCGGCCGCTGGCATATTCTCCAGCACGATCCTCGGGATCCTCGCCACCGTCTCGATCTATTTCGCGGCCCCCTCGGTTTTTGCCCTGGCCGGCTTCGGATCCGAGGCCACCACCTCAGGCATCGCCTACATGCGCTTCGCCGCCCCCGCGGCCCTTTTCATGATACCGACCGCGGCCATAAACGGAGTCATGCGTGGTACTGGGGATACTCGAACGCCGCTTTTGGTCACCACTATAGGAAACGTCGTAAATATCGTCGGCGATTACTTCCTGATTTTCGGCGTGGGGTTCTTTCCCACCATGGGAGTCGCCGGCGCCGCTGTGGCCTTTTCGATCAGTCAGCTGATCGCCGCCGGGTTCGCCTGTTATGCCCTGTCCCTAAGACGTCGCGTCCACCTGTCCCGGCAAAGCATCACCCACCCGGATCCGGGGGCGCTGAAGAGCCTGCTGGCGATGAGCCTGCCCGCGGGCATCTCGGTTCTTCTCATGGACTCGGCTAGAACGGTCACCACGTTCATAATCGCCTCCCGGGGTGAGGCCATCCTGGCGGCCCATCAGGTAGCCGTCACCGCCGAGGCCCTGTCTTTTATGCCCGGGTATGGCTTCGCCCTGGCCGCCGGAGTCATCACCGGGCAAAGCCTGGGGGCGAATAATATGGCGAGGGCCCGGGCGGGGGTGCGAGAATGCGCCCGAATCGCGGCACTGGTGATGGGTTCGATCGGGTTGCTCTTCCTCATATTGCCAAAGCAGCTGGTGGGCCTGTTCTCCGACGACCCCGCGCTGGTGCCCCTGGCCGCATCGTGTCTTCGCATAGCGGCTTTCGTGCAAATCCCGGTGGCGATCAGCGAAGTCCTCGCCGGAGCCCTCCGGGGTGCCGGCGACACCCGCAGTGGTATGCTGGTGGCGGCCCTGGGATCCTGGGGTTTGCGCGTACCCCTGGTATGGATGCTAATGCATTATCTCGGGCTTTCCCTGGTGTACATCTGGATGGGTATGGTTTTCGAGTGGTTAGTTCGCACCGCTATTCTTTGGGCCATATATCGCCGGGAACGCTGGACTACCATCGAGATGTGACCTATCCGAATCCTTTAGAATACGGAACCTTCCCGGGAAGCGGCACATCGTCGGCCAAGGAATCCCACCGGTCGACTTAGAAATCCAACCCGGGGAGGTTCCTCCGCACCTTCTTGGTACCCGAGGAGACAACCGCCTCGTCCCGACACCGAAGTGACCGTCGACGCAAGGTCCTCTGGATTTGGAGCGATGGTATGAGCGAATCGAGAAGATGGCCCAAAATTGCGGCGATCATACTCGCCGGAGGACGGGGTCTGCGCCTGGGACATCGCGACAAGGCCCTGGTGCCCCTGGCCGGTAGTCCCTTGATCGAGCACGTCTTGGCCGCCATAACCCCCATCGCCGAAGAGACACTAATAGTTTCCAACCGGCCCCAGGCCCTGCGACGTTACGGCCTGCGGGTGGTGTCCGACGAGGTGCTGGGTGCCGGTCCGCTGGGCGGAATCTATACCGGTCTCCGCCATGCCCGGTATCGGGTCAACCTGGTGGTGGGCTGCGACATGCCCTTCGTATCGGGGGATTTGGTGAGACACATGATCTCCGTTTCTCCGGGGACTGACGCCGTGGTACCGCGAATCGGACGATTCATCGAACCGCTTTGCGCACTTTACGACCGCAACTTGATCGACACAATGGAGGATGCCCTCGGTTCAGCCCGGTTCAAGATAGGAGATCTTCTTCTGCGAGTCCACACCCACTACGTGACAGAAGAAATCGTGCGCGGGTTCGACCCGAAACTGCTCTCCTTCATGAACGTAAATACGCCCGAAGACCTCGGGCGAGCCGAGGAGGTGATCGCAGGTGAATGGGAAGACCGCATCGGTTAGAATCCTCCGCTATGACAATGGAGTCACCGCGTGGGAGTGGGACCTGGTTCCGAAGGAACACGTTTTGACTGTTTGGATCGGCGACGAAATGGCGTGTGAGTTGAATTGTTCCGCGGATGCCCTAGAGGATCTCGCCGTCGGCCACCTGGTGGGCACACGGAGATTGCGCCGCGGCGATGATGTCCGCGTGTACCTGACCCCCGGCGACGAGCAATCCGACGCCGTAATCGAGGTGTCTGGGGGCGGAGAACACCCGATTGCCGGTGGGTCGGGCGAGGCTTCCCCTACGACCCCAGGGGAAATCCTCTTCGCCATGCAAGAGGTGGTGGCCTTTTCCGATATGTTTCGCGAGACCGGAGGTGCGCACTGCAGCGGTTATTTCGAAGAGGACGCACCCGAAATACTTCGCGATGACGTGGCGCGGCACAACACCATCGACAAGATCATAGGGGCAGCCTTCCGTACCGGCAGAACCCTGGACCGTGGCGTACTGTGCACCACCGGAAGAGTGTCGACGGAAATCGCGCACCGTTGCCTGTTGGCCGGCGTTCGCATTCTGGTCTCCCGCGGGGCCCCGACTTCTTCCGCAATAACCCTGGCCCGGGCGGGAGGGCTGGCACTCGTCGGTTTCACCCGGGGAAGTCGTTTCAACTGTTACTCGCATCCTCAAAGGATCGCTTTCCCCGATGAGAGCTGATGGCCCCCGTCGCCGGCAGCAGTGAGTTGAGGGGACACGAACTTTTCTCATAGAATTATGTAAGTCGGAAAGGGAGTTGGGAATATGGCCGTAACCCTCGACACATCCAAACTGGATCCGATAATTGAAAAGTATCGCGACGTCCCCGGCAACCTGATTCCGGTCTTACACGAGATTCAAAACGCGGTGGGCTATTTGCCCCCGGAAGTCCAATCGTACGTCTCCCGGCAATTGAAAGTGCCCCTCAGCACCGTGCACGGCGTGGTCACCTTCTACTCGTTTTTCTCTTCGACCCCCAGGGGTGAACATACCATCGGGGTGTGTATGGGAACCGCCTGTTACGTACGTGGGGCGGAGGAAATCCTCGACAAACTCAAAGAAGACCTCGAGGTCGACCTGGGAGAAACGAGTTCCGACGGTAAGTTCACCCTGACCATCACGCGCTGTCTCGGTACCTGCAGTCTCGCCCCGGTAGTCATGGTGGATGACCGGATTTACGGAAAGCTGAGCCCCGGGGAATTATCGCGGGTTCTCGCCAATTACTGATATGAGTTATCCGAGGTGGAAGGAGACAGGCATGGTTTCCAAGGAAGTCCTCATCTGCGGCGGCACCGGGTGTCTTTCGGCGGGGGCAGAAGACGTCGAAGACGAGTTCCTCAGGTTGCTCGAAGAACGGGGGATCAGTTCCGAGTTCCCGCTGGAACGTATGGTGAAAAAGACCGGTTGCATCGGCCCCTGCAGTATGGGACCTACAGTCTTGATAATGCCCGACGAGGTCCTCTACGTGGGTGTAGCAGTCGACGATGTGAAGCGGATAATCGAAGGACACCTCGTGGCAGGAGAACCGGTACGGGATCTGATGATTTCCGACGATCACGCGCCGGTGGAAAGTTTCCCCGAACAGAGTTTTTTCCGCCGTCAAACCCGCATCGCCCTGCGCAACACCGGTCTGATAGATCCGCTCAACCTGGATGATTACCTGGCCCGGGACGGGTACCAGTCTCTCAAGAAAGCCTTGCGGGAAATGACGCCCGAAGAAGTCATCGATGAAGTTAAGACGGCGGGGCTTCGCGGCCGAGGCGGCGCGGGATTTCCCACGGGTCTGAAATGGCAGTTGACCCGCGAGGCAGAGGGCGAGCACAAGTTCGTCGTCTGTAACGCCGACGAGGGCGACCCCGGCGCCTTTATGGATCGCAGCATCCTCGAGGGGGATCCGCACAGCATCATCGAAGCGATGACCATCGCGGGTTACGCCATCGGCGCCGACACGGGTTACGTATACGTACGTGCGGAGTATCCCCTGGCGATAAACAATCTGAAGCACGCCCTCGTGGATGCCCGGGAACGCGGTTTCCTCGGAGACGACATAATGGATTCGGGCTTCAGTTTCGAAGTATCCATTCGAGTGGGCGCCGGAGCCTTCGTCTGCGGAGAGGAAACGGCTCTCATCGCATCCATCGAGGGTAAGCGGGGGTACCCCAGGAGCAAACCTCCTTTCCCGGCAACAGACGGGCTCTGGGGATATCCCACCGTCATAAACAACGTGGAGACGCTGGCCAACATAGCCCCGATATTGGCCCGGGGCGGAGAATGGTTCTCGGGCATCGGAACGGAATCGAGCCCGGGAACCAAGGTATTTGCCGTGGCGGGAGACGTAAACCACACCGGCCTGGTGGAAGTCCCCATGGGTACGACCCTGAGGGAAATAATCTTCGATATCGCGGGCGGCATACCGGGTGGTAAGAAGCTGAAAGCGGTCCAGATCGGGGGACCCTCCGGCGGTACCCTCCCGGCGGAACATCTGGACATGGAAGTCGACTTCGAATCGCTGAAGTCGGTAGGTGCCATCGTCGGTTCCGGCGGGCTGGTGGTGATGGACGAGGATAACTGCATGGTCGACGTCGCCCGTTTCTTCCTCGATTTCACCCAGGACGAATCCTGCGGCAAATGCACACCGTGCCGAATCGGTACGAAACGCATGCTGGAGATATTACTGAGGATCACCGGCGGCGAGGGAGAACCGGGGGATATCGAGAAGCTGGAGTCCCTGGCGGAACTCATCAAATCGACCTCGCTCTGCGGTCTGGCCAAACGGCGCCCAATCCGGTACTCAGCACTTTGCGGTTTTTCCGATCCGAGTACGAGGCTCACATACAAGATAAGGTATGCCCCACGGGAATCTGCAAAGCACTCGTAAGTGGTTACGTC
>CAYLPL010000043.1:0-10352 GCA_964385545.1 uncultured Clostridia bacterium
CGCGGTATCGGGAAAAGCCGCCTCGACCGTATCGATCAGCCCGAGGGATTCCAACACAGCCCCGGCACCATCTACCAGGGCGATGGAGTTGGCGGCGCCCGTGGAATCCGAGGTCAATACCAGGCGGTTGTCGATCATACTGGCACGGATCCCGGCGTCCTTCTCATTGATGGCGTCACGCACGTCGACGAGGGAATCGTCTTCGAGGATTTCGATGGTGTGCTCATCGGAACCGGCGACAATTTGGAAAGAACCCGCCAACTCCAGGGGCTCGTCCGCGTTCGCGAATCTCCCGGACGCCATCCTGTGCGCCGTGGCCAGGTCCTCGACGACCACCTCGTAGGTTCCGGCCTCGGCGTCGTCCGTCAAAGACGCGTCCAGTACACTGTCGTTGCCGACGTCCACGGACCTTCCGACGAAGGTGGAATCCTGTCGTAAGTCTCCCAGGGAAGAGCCAAAGGAAGACAAAGCCGTGTTGACCTCCCCCCAGACCTCCCGTTGCTTCTGGTGAGTTTCCCTGCGCGATTCCAGCCTCCGCACCGGTGCCCGCTCGAGATGCATGAGCTTCGCGATGATCTGCTCTGTGTTCAATCCGGAAGCCATCCCGTCAAAGGATATTCCCTGTACCATCAGCGACACCTCAAATCCATTCGTCGATTATGAGCCCAACCATCTGTTCGATCCGCGCCACCAGGTCCAAAAACTCCTCTGGCGGTATTTCGCGAATGATTTCATCGGTCTTTGGATCCACTACCCGCACCAGGTATCTCTGTGTATCTTCGTGGATTTCGAAGGCCAGGCGGCGATCGAAGAGACGGAGGGTCTCGTTGAGACGATCGGCATATTCCTCGACGTCTTCCTGGTTGCCACCCACGCCCTCGCTTCGGCCCTCACCTTCACCCTCCAACGGTTTGTGTGCCTGCGGGACGGGTTGGCTCGCCCGCTCGGCGAGTACGCCGTAATCCGCGGCGGGCGGATTGTTGCCTGCGGCGTCAATTCGCATCGGAACCCCTCCTATCGATCAGATGGGAGCCGGCTCGATGCGGCCGACTCCCATCCGGGACACGACTACAACCCGCCTACCCGAGTAGCTGCAGCACTGCCTGCGGAGACATGTTGGCCTGGGCCAACATGGCGGTACCGGCCTGTGTCAGGATCTGGTTCTTGGTGAACTCGGTCATCTCGGCCGCCATATCTACGTCGCGGATACGGGATTCGGCGGCGGTCAGGTTCTCCGAGGCCACCTCCAGGTTTGTTATGGTGTGCTCGAGACGATTTTGCAGCGCTCCGAGCATGGATCGTTGGCTGGATACCTGCTCGATGGCGACGTCGAGGACTTCCAGGGCATCGTTGGCGGCGTCGCGGCTCGATACGTCGAGTCCTCCGGCGCCCGAAACCGCGTAGGTTTCGCCGGCGGTGAGATCGCTGCCGACATCGAAGAGGGTGTTACCCGCGATGTCGGAGTATACACCGCTACCATCGCTGACCGCCACGAGTTCGCCGGAACTATCTATCAAACCGCTGTCACTCACTCCGTGGTAGGAAGAGTCAACCACGGTGTATTCCCCGGAGGCGAGGGCATGTTCCTCGTCCTGGAATACCGCCATGGCGTCGTCGGATTCCAACTGGATTCTATTGCTTTCGACCCAGGCGTCGACGCTGCCACTTTGCACCTTTATGTCGTCGCCGAAACTGGCCTTCGCCTCGGCGAGTTCGTCGCTGGCACCTTCAAAGGAGAGATCTCCCACGCTGGATTCGGCGCTCGCCGCGATGAACCACTCTCCCCCGTCTTCGCTCACGGCTACAATGTCACCATCGCCGTTTTTCAAAACGTAGGACGCGGTGACGTCATCGCTGCTGGCATCCATATCATCCGAGTCGATGGTGACCGCCTCGTCCAGCTTCTCCACGTCGTAGGAGGTCTGGCTTTCTGTGATCGCCACCTCGTCGGCGTCCTCGAGAGCCGTCCCACCATCTCCCCCCTGGGTCGATTGGGTCCCCAGGGCCATGCCGCCCCCGGCTCCCTCGATGCTCAGGGCCGAAGCGCGCATGTCGCCGATCGCGATATCCATGTTCTGGTCGGAGTTGGCACCTATGTGAAGCCTGCCGGTGTAACTGCCGTCGAGCAGCTTCTCGCTGTTGAACTCCGTCGTCTCCCCGATCCTCGTGATCTCGGTTACCAGCTGGTCGATATCCTGCTGGATCGCGGCCCGGTCCTCGGCCGTATAGGTATCGTTGGCACTTTGGTTGGCCAGTTCCCGCATCGCCTGCAGGATGGAATGGCTCTCGTTTAGGGCTCCTTCGGCCGTCTGGATCAGCGAGATACCGTCCTGGGCATTGCGAACCGCCTGATTCAGTCCGCTAATCTGGCTCCGCATCTTCTCCGAGATGGCCAATCCCGCCGCATCGTCGGCGGCCCGGTTGATCCGATAGCCCGAAGATAAACGCTCCAGCGATCTGGACATTGCGCGATTGGTGGTGTTGAGGTTGCGGTAGGCGTTCAATGACTCGATGTTGTTTTGGATACGCATTCCCATCAATCCTCCCTGATATTGGTATGTCGGAGCCTCCGTGCTCCGCGGGCGGGTCCATCCCGCCCCTCACTTCTAATATCGTACGCCGCGAAGGATTTGTTAGCTTTGGGAGGACTCTCCCTGGGAATCCCGCTTAAGGGTAGCTATGACGCGATCCAGGGAGGATGCATCGGTGGAGGGGGAAGCTGCAGCCTTGCGGTTCTCTTCCTCAATGAGCTGGTATATTTCCTTTCTGTGCACGGGGAGATCCTGGGGCGCAGAAATGCCCAGTCGCACCTGGCCTCCTTTGACCTCGAGGACCACGATCTCGATGGAATCCCCTATCACTATACTCTCGTCTACCGACCTACCCAGAATTAGCACTTACGCCCTCCCCCGCCTCGAGATCGTTGCCCGGAAACAGTCGATACCTTATCGGATACTCCTCGGAGGGCAATACCAGCTGGGTTGCCGTACCCGCTCGTCGATCAACCAGGATCGGAGCCCGGAGGTTGGCGGTAACCCGGGCGGGATCGGAACCGATAACCAAGATTACGTAAAGCTCCAATTCGTCCGTGTCCTTCGCGCCGGCGAGACCCTTAACCTGGGCGGCGAGATCCTCGAAATAGCCCGGCGCAATATGCCCGGCCCCGACCACGGGGATCGCCACGGTGGCGTCGTCCACGTCCACAAGCCACCGGATCGGTTCGTCCTCCTCACGACGAAGCAGACAAACGCGTCGCATATCCGGCAATCCCGGGATACCTCGTTCGAAGTGCAGCAGGTCCTCTTCACCAACCATGATTTCTCCGAATCTCTCGGTCACCAGCTTTAGCATTACGACCTCCCACATTAGACCAAACTCGTGATTCGCCGGCATTACCTCAGGTAATCGAGCAGTGTTTGGGGCAGTATCCTGGCCCCCGTCGCCAGGGTCACATTGTAGGCGCGCTCGGTCATGTTAAGGTTCATCACGGCTTCGGCAATATCCACGTCGGCAGTCTCCGAAAGCATCCGCTTAAGCGAAAGGTCCATGTCCTCCAGGCGGTTTTCGCTCATCTGCAAACGGTTCATCCGGCTGCCCAGGCTGGAGCGCGCCGACAGGACCTCGTCCTGACGCTCGTCTAAGTCGACGATACCGTCATTGACGGCATCCAAGTCACCGGAGGAAAGGTCATCTCGAACCTGCGCGGTGGTGTTCAGCAGCTTCTCCAAGAACCCGGGGGCATCCTCGGCCGTCGCCCCCCAGGTGCCCGGGACGTTCATCTGGATCTCGACGTCGGGCCCGATCTTTCGGGTTATCGATCCCGAATCTCCCGAATAGGTAAAACCGGTGCCCGCGTCACCCCCGTAGGGAGCTTCGTCGCTTTTGTATCCCCCGAACAGATAACGACCTACGTGTTGACTGTTGGCCAGGGAAAAGAGGTGATCCAGCGACTCGGTCACTTCATCGGCCAGGGCGTCGCGGGATTCCTGGGGAAGGGCATCGGTACTTCCCCGTACTGCCAGCTCCCGCACATGCTGCACCACGTCGGAGATTTCCGCCAGCGTGGATTCCGTCGCGCTCATCCAATCGTGGGCGGCGGAGGCGTTGGAGCGAAAACCCTCGATTTCTTCGAGGGTACTTTTGATCTGCATCACCCGCATCGTCCCGCCGGGA
Source organism: uncultured Clostridia bacterium (assembly GCA_964385545.1). Classification (GTDB taxonomy): domain Bacteria; phylum Bacillota; class Sulfobacillia; order SLMV01; family SLMV01; genus CSSED11-154. The sequence goes on from CAYLPL010000043.1 coordinate 4,174, forward strand.
TCATCCGACGGTCTATTTATGCGGGATCCGGAACTGAGCTGTTCCTGCAGACGCGACAGCCGCGTCCGATTCGCCATCAGGTCACTCAATACGTTCCGGGTCATCCCCCGTTCGCTTATGCGCAATTATCTCACCATCCCATTCACGACCGTATCCAGCATTTCATCCCAAACGCTTACCATGCGAGCGGCGGCGCCGAAGGCATTTTGCGCTTCGATCAGATGGGTCAACTCCTCATCTATGGAAACCCCGGTCAGTGCATCGCGTTGATTTTTCAAACGCGTCAGCATGGCGTCGTTGTTTTCCGACAAGAGCTCTGCCTGCTCAGCCCTCACGCCGATATCCCCCACCGTGGCGCGCCAGAAATCGCCCGCCGTCGCCCCATCCACCAACTCCCCGTGCCGTAGGCTCGCCACATCGTGCGCATTTCTTCCGTCGCTGGGGCCGATGAAATCGCCATCGTCGTCGGGGAGGGCGGCGGCCACCAGCCCCGGATCATCCCGGATATCCGGATTTACCTCCAGGTACCCGGGATCGGACCCCTCGAGGAAGAAGGGAATCCCCGGGTCTCCGTTCAGGTCCAAGCCTTCTGCGTGGGTATCGTTGACCGATTGCCGCAAAGTATCCGACAGGCTAACGATATCGTCGATCAGCCCGGGCAGATCCGCGTTGCGTACGTCGACGAGGGCGCCGAGTTCACCGCCCGATCCCGGCTCCCACTCCGAAGCGCTACCACCGTCGGTAACCCAGCTAAAACTTACCTCCGCGGGGGAGGAACCCCCGCTTCCCCCGGTTACGTCCCCCAGCTTCAGGCTCCTCGAGGTGTGAGAATCCAACACCGGGATCCCGCCGGCATCGATAGCTATTCCTCCATCGTCGGAGTCGGTGACGGTTATGTCGATGAGTTCACTCAGTTCCTCGACCAGTACGTCGCGGCGATCCAGCATGTCGTTGGCGTTCAACCCCTGCGCTTCGAGGGCCAGAACCTCACCATTAATCTCCGACAGTTCGGAGAGGATGCCGTTTACTTTCTGCACGCGGGTCTGGATGGTTTGTTCCAAATTGTCGGACATATTATTCAGCTGGCGCAGTGCAATACGCAAGGAATCGCCCAACTCCCCGGCTCGCTCCACCAGTGAACTCCTCAGGGCGGGATCATCGGCACTGCCGGCCAATTCGTCCCAAGAATTCCAAAAACGGTCCATGGCGGAATCTATACCGGTATCACCCGGTTCGGACAACACGTCCTGGATCTCTGCCAGCAGTTCCCGGCGCTTGCTCCACAGGGAATGATCCGCCGTTCGCGAGGATATCTCGCGATCGAGGTAACGGTTTTGCTTGCGGGTGATCTCCTCTACCTGGACCCCGCTCCCGATGATCATTCGCGGATGACCCGGCTGATCGTAGGGTTCGGTGGGCGTCAGACGAGCTCGTTGCTTGCGATAACCTTCGGTGGCCGCGTTAGCCAAATTGTGTCCGATAACATCTGCGTTAGTCCGGTGCGCCGAGAGGGCCCTCCGCGCCATCTCGATACCGAAAAATGTGCTCCTCAAATCGACCGCCCCCTCATCCCGATGCGCATCAGTATCTGTGGTCCAGCAACACCGACGGCGGCTCGGGAGGATCTTCGCCGTCGTGGTAGGTGTTCGTCTCGAGCGCCATCACCCGAATTGCCTCCATCGAGTATCGGATGAATCGAAGGGCTCCCTCGACGAGTTCCCCGTTTGCAGCGTTGATGCTGCTAATCTCGCCGGTCAAGTCCTTTAGGCGTCCTTCGGCCCGTACGGCCTGCTCGATGGTCTCTCGGGGGATGGCAAATTCCCTGCCCAGATACTCCCAGTCTATCCCCGGGGAACCGGTCCTTTCCTCGATTCTGGCCTCAACCGCACAACGCGTCCCTTCCCGGGCAACTACTCCGGCCAAGATCTCATCCTGCCCGCGGAGTATCTTCTGCAATCTCTTCAGATCGTCATCCCGAAGGGCCTCGGTTTGGGCCTTCAGCAGGACCTTCAGATCTTCGTATGCGCGACAGTGATCACTGAGGAGCCTCGCGACTTCACCGGCCAGGGTGGCCATCTCTGCGTCTGCGCCGTCGCGGTATGGGTGGGAGGTCATGGCCCTCGGTCACCGTCTCCCAGGATCTTTGCGACGATGGCTCTGCTCATCACCTTCTCCGCCACATCTTCCGCCGGCACATCGTAGCTTCCGTCCTCGATCTTCTTTTTGATGTCGCTGACCAATTCTTCCCGGACTTCGGGCAGTTCATCCAGAGCGCGGGCCACCTTCACCATCTCCCGGGCCCGGTCCGAGAGGCTGATGTCATCCCCTCGCACCGCGGCCGCATCGGATTCGCGCACCGCGAAATCTCCGCGGGTCTCGTGAATCCTGTCCAGGGCCCCGGGAGCCTCCGAACGCGCCCTTATGACGGCGAGAAGCTGTTGACGCGATATCATCATGACCATCCCCTCCTCCCGAAAACTGTCTCGCACACCACTCGTATCTCATATCGAAGGATCAGTAATCATAGTTGATGCCACTGAGGAGCAAACATGGCCATTCTACACCCAAAAATACGCTACCTCCCCAATTATGTTGATCATCGGGCCTTGTTTCGCTAATTTACTCGTTTAAGATAGCGGCCACGGCCATCTCTGCGGCATCCGGCGACGCAGCGCGTTTCCGAAGATCGGCACGTCGCCTCTCATTGAGTACATCGGTAACCGCGAGCCGGAATGTGAGCCTTTTCCCCTCCTCGGGCAGTCCGGGTTCGATCTGGCGGGCCAGGGCTCGCGCCAGGGGTACATCCCTTTCCACCCTGAGGGGCACGATGGCCGTGGGCCGTCGGGGCCACCCGCGAACCCACAGCCGCCGCTCGATCAGTGCGGCCGAAGCTCGAAGGGAAGATTCGTCCCCCCGTCGGCAACCCCGTACTAGACGTTTTGCCAGCCGGTCGGGCTTCTCGAAGGCGATGACGACGATACCCAACCCCGGCTCCCGCCAAAGGCTCGAGCAGGTCCCCACGGCAGCCGCCCCGGGATGAAATGAACCCTGTAGTTTCGTCGATAGTAAGTCACACGCGGGGCAAAGACCGCGATCTTTGGGAAATTGATCCAGATTGCGTCCGCACCCGGGACATCGTCTTCGGGCGCGAAGGCCGTTTGAGAATCTTCGTCGCTTAAACACGGGACACTTCCGGTGGGCCGGATCATTCAGTCCGTCGAGATTGCGCCTGTTTAGCTAACCGGGCGGGTTCGTCGTGACGAGCCCGCCCAGTTACCGTCAGGAATTCGTCCCCGCGTCGGCCGGCCAGTGAAAGGCCGGTTCGGGAGGTCTGCCCCTCAGCCCCGCAGCGTCACGCAGGGCCACGGCTCGATCGGTTTGCTCCCAAGTAGCGGCGATATCGGTACGACCGAAATGACCGAAGACGGCCGTCGGTCGGTAAATCGGGCGCCGCAGGTCCAGTCCCTCGATTATGGCCGCGGGGCGGAAATCGAAGAATTCCTCGATGAGTGCCTCGATGCGCTCCTCCGGTATCTCCCCGGTACCGAAGGTATCGACTCGCAACGATACCGGATAGGCTACCCCGATGGCGTAGGCTATCTCCACCTCACATTCCCGGGCCAGGCCGGCTGCGACCACGTTCTTGGCGGCATGACGTGCGGCGTACGAGGCGGAGCGGTCGACTTTCGTCGCATCCTTACCGGAGAAACACCCACCGCCGTGATGCGCCCTGCCGCCGTAGGAATCTACCACTATCTTCCTCCCGGTAACCCCGGTGTCGGCCACTGGACCACCGGTGGCGAAGCGTCCCGTCGGGTTGATGTAATACCGCGTGTCATTCCCCAAAAAGACCGAGGGAACCACGCGGTCTATTACCTCCGACGATATCATCTCGCGAAACTCTTCCATGTCGTCGACCGACGGATCATGCTGAGCCGATACCACCACCGCGGAAACATACTCGGGCCGTCCCTCGGAATCGTATTGGACCGTGCATTGGGATTTGCCGTCGGGGCGCAATGAGGGGATTATCCCCTCGCGACGGCACACGCTCAAGCGACGCACCAGGCGATGGGCGAGCGCTATCGGAAGGGGCATCAACTCCGGTGTCTCGTCGGAAGCGTAACCGTACACGATTCCCTGGTCCCCCGCCCCCACCGAATCCAGGTACGAGGCACTCTCCAGGCGAGCCACGCCTCGGGCTATATCGGGAGACTGTTCATCGATGGAAGCCAGCACCGCGCAGGTATCGGCGTCGAAACCGCACTCCGACCCGGTGTAACCGATATCGCGCACCGTATTCCTGACCACCGCGGGAATCTCCACGTATGCCTCTGTACTGATTTCTCCGGTCACCAGGACCAGGCCCGTGGTAATAAGTGTCTCACAGGCCACCCGGGAAGACCTGTCCCTTTCCAACAGGGCGTCGAGCACGGCGTCGGAGATCTGATCCGCGACCTTGTCGGGATGGCCTTCGGCGACGGACTCTGAGGTGAAACGACGTCTTCTGCTCAATGAAATCCCTCCGTTACCTCGTATTGCGAATTCCATATCTCGTTCGAGGAGGGAGGGGAAGGAAGGTAATCTCATCCTTCAGAGGAGCCACTCCTCCTCTGCTGGGCTTAGCACCGTACCGCGCGGTCGGTTGCTGTCGGATCATCGGGCCAGTACCCTTGCCGACTCTCGATAAGAACACTCATTCTGCGGATTGTGCTCTGCAGTATAGCACCGGGCATAGGGGTGGTCAATGGTGCGCAGTCACCCACGCAAAACCTTGCCCAAAGGTTTCCGGTCAATTCGGGTAGAAAAACTACCGGCGAAGCTTATTCCATCACCCCAAACGACAGGAGGCCTTCGGCGGCCAGATCTCCATCCACCCGGGCCCACGCATTCACGCGGGAAAAACTCCCGCGGCGACGCTCGAGTTCCACCTCCATCTTCAGGCGATCGCCCGGAAACACCGGCCTGCGAAAACGTGCCCGGTCCACGGCGGCAAATACCCCAAGACGCGCGTCATCGCCGTCGGTACAGCCCACAGCGTCACACACTCCCCAAAGTTGCGCCATGGCCTCGAGGGAAAGGACCCCCGGCCATATCGGCCTGCTCGGGAAATGTCCACCGAGAATCGTCTCCTCGGCGAGGATATCGAAATATCCTTCGGCCCTTTCGCCGGGGAGCAATGCGGTAACTGAGTCCAGGAACAAAAAGGGGCTCCTGTGGGGTAGGTATCTTTGTATTTGCTCGCGATTCAGGGGCAAATCAGGCGAGTTTACCGTCTCCACGATTAATGCACCTCCGGGGAAGTATTCTCCTCGGAGGTGCCATTATCCTCGCCCGGGCATTAGCCTCTCAAATGATTCGTCATATCGAACATCTCGTCGGCCGTCTGCAGGGAACGGGCGTTGAACTGAAAGGCGCGCTGTGCCATTATCATCCGGGACATCTCCCCGGCGAGATCGGTATTCGAGTTTTCGAGGAATCCCTGACGGATAACTCCGGATTCTTCCCCCGGATCGCGCCATGTCCCCTCGAGGAATCTCCCGTCGCCACCCACGAGATGGTAGGTATTGATTCCTCCCGGCACCAATCGCTGGCCGTTTTCCGGCACCATCAGGCGAAGTCGCGCGATTTCTTCGCTATCCCCCTCCGGATCGACCGCTGACACGATGCCCCGGGAGTTTATCGCCAGATCGGTGATCTCTTCGTCGCTACGGAGGCGAACCGCCTCACCCTCCTCGTCGGCCAAGAAGGCGCCCGAGGCGTGGACGAGATGGCCGTTGGCGTCCATGCGAAAGGAACCGTCTCGGGTATAGCCTGCCGGCTCATCCGACGGTCCGACGAGACACAGGTAGCCCTCTCCCTCGATGGCCAGATCCGTCGGCACCCCGGTTTGGATCAGCGGACCGGACTGCCCGGACAATAGCGTATCGCCGCCGCGAACTCCGTGGCCCCGATCCACCTCCACCGGGGCGCTCTCAATCCCCAATGGTTGTACCCCGCGCGCCTCTGCCCCGGTATCCATCTCGACCATTGCCGCGTGAGCCAGATCGGAGAAATCCACCCTACCACTTCGGTAACCCGTGGTGTTGACATTGGAGATATGGTGCGCCGTCACATCCAGCATCATCGGTCCCGCCCGCATACCCAACGTCGCTGTCCTCACCTTACCGAACAAACCC